>WLIC01000049.1 GCA_009702405.1 Actinomycetota bacterium | reverse complement strand
TGGCTTTCTGGACTCCATCACCTCTTCCTCTCACTTCGTCGGACCAATGATTTACGCGATGTCACTCTCTGGTGCAGATCTTGCTGACCGTGCTGTTTTATCTTGTGTCTTAGCTTTCACTCTTTGGGGTATTGCATCACATGCCTTTGGTGCAGTTCAGGATGTGAAAGCAGATCGTGAAGCTAACATCTCCAGCATCGCAACCATGATTGGTGCAAGGGCAACAGTCTGGTTTGCTTTTATCTGTTACGGCTTAGCCGGTGTTCTAGTTATGAACACAACTTGGCCAGGACAACTAGCTGCCGTTGCTGCAGTTCCTTACCTTTTTATTCTGAGTCCATACCTGAACATCACTGACGCTGATTGTGAGAAGGCTAATAAGGGTTGGCGCAGATTTATCTGGTTGAACTTCTTTGCAGGGTTTGTTGTTTCAATCCTGTTGATTAGCTCTGTTGTTTTCTAGCTAGCTCTAGCTACCCAATCAATCATGTATAGCTTGTTGAAGCCACTGGCACAGTGGTGACAACTGTATAGACGCTTAGGTCTCTGGTATCTATAGTGTTCGTGTCCATTTGGGCACAGACCTTTATATGGTGCATAAACCTGTGCTATCTCTTCACCGGTGTATTTGTCATTCCGGTAACCAATACGTTTAGCCGTAGCTAGCCACTTCTTACCGTGACCTTCTTTAGGACCACACAGAGCATGAGCAATCTCATGCAAGACAGTTTGCATCACATCATCAACAGAGTGAACCAGCGCTAAGTATTTAGAAACAGTGATCTTCTTATCGTTATAAGAACAAAGCCCCGCTCTTCTTCGACCACTATCAAAACCAAAAGACCACTCACGGTCTTCTAGTTTTTCTAACATCTCGGTTTCAGCAAGTGACCTGATGTAATCCCAGCGATCAGCAACCAACCTGATCTTCTTACCTTCATGACTTCTAGATTTCTCGACGAAACCATAGTCCTCAAGAGCTGCTAAAAGGGATAACTGTTCAACTGAGGCTCTGACAGATATCTTGCCTAGCTTGAGTTCATCAAAGGCATAGTCCATGACTGCTCTAATGGCTTCGGCAATCCAGGCCATACTTCCGGTTAGATGCTGTTCAACCTCTAAAAACGCTGATGGGCCAGTCTCTTTGAAATCTTTTAGACCAATTTTGGCAATTAGCTCAGCTTCCCCTGTTTTCCTTACTTCCCAGTATGTATCGCCTACGCAGGTTAGGACTAACCCAGATCGGGTCAGGTTTCTAGAGATTGTGGCTATCATCGCAAACACAGGCTAACCCTGAGTGGTCAAACAGAGGGTTATTTATCCACCTAAATTGTTGATAACCCTCCAAATGGTGCATAAAACATGGCTTTAAGTTTCATTTCTGTTAACTTTCTGTTAGCCACACCTGAAATGTCACGATATTCACCCAGCCGAACAAATAATCTCTCCCCTATGACTACTAACACAAAAAACACTGCTTCGGCAGGTGCAATCGAAACCAACGACGTCGCCCCAATTCCTGCGGGTGAACGTCACGGCAAACCGTGGCACTTATTCACAGTTTGGTCGTCCCCGAACCTCGAGTTCGCAACTATATTCATCGGAGCTTTAGCAGTATTTGCTGGCCTAAATGTATGGCAGGCAATTCTTGCTGTAACACTAGGAAACGCTTTGGCTGCAGTTACCCACGGCTGGTTCTCTAGCTGGGGTCCACGCCACGGTGTTCCACAGATGGTTCTATCTAGAACTGCATTCGGTCTAAGAGGAAACATCATTCCTGCTGGAACCTCAACACTTGTTGCTGGTATCGGCTGGTTTGCAGTTAACACCACTTCCGGTGCTTTCGCTCTGACATCACTTTTGGACATTGCAGGAGTTAAGGTTCCTGTTGCCCTTTCAGTGACCATCATCATCTTGGTTCAGGTAGTTGTTGCCTTCGTAGGTCACAACTTGATCCAGAAGTTCGAACGTTACGCTTTCTACTACCTAGTAGTAGTTTTCTTGGCTGTAAGCGCGATCATCATCTCTCAGGCACAAGCTGCAAACATCTTTGCTGCTAGTGCTGGAACCGACTTCAAGTGGGGTGCTTTCAGCGTAGGTGTTGCTCTTGCTTACGGTTACACCCAGGGTTGGACTCCTTTCGCAGCTGACTTCACTCGCTACCTTCCTGCTAACTCATCTCCACGCGCAGTGGGTATGTTTGCTGGTTTCGGTAACTTCTTTGCAACCACCTTGCTGATGTCAGTTGGTGCAATTGCTTGGAGTGGAATCGTTGGAGATGGTCTACCTACTTCAGCATTCGTTTCAACATTGCCAGCCTGGTTAGGTGTTCTAACACTTCTAGGTATTGCTGTTGGATCTGTTTCTGCAAACGTTCTAAACATCTACTCAGGTACCATGTCATTCATCGCTGCTGGTGTGAAGCTTGGCTTCAAGACTCGTCGCGCAATCATGGTTATCATCGCAGGTGTTCTAGGTGGAGGTCTTTCATACTTCGCAGTTGAAGACAACTTCCGTTTCCTATTCGAACTATTCCTACTAACCGTTGGTTACTGGCTAGCTCCTTGGGTTGCAATCCTCGTGGTTGACCGCCTAATGCGCAAGGGTCAGGACATCGACACTATGGTCAAGGAAGAGACTAAGCACCGCAACATTGCTGGTCCTATTACCTTCGTACTAACCACAGCAGTTTCTATTTACCTGTTCGCTAAGGCTGAAATGCCTACCGTTCAGTTCTATGGAATCTTCACTGGTCCTGGTGCAGAGAACGGTGACTGGACAGCTGCAGTTGGATTCGTTTCTGCTGCAATCATCTACTACGTACTGGCAACAGTGCTAGGAACTACCAAAAAGAAATAACTAAAACCTAAATAAGAGGAGCCTCGGCTATGGATTTCAAACCAGGAGACGTATTCATCACAGATGAAGACAAACTGTCGGTTGCCATAGCCGAGGCTCACTTAGGTTTATCAGAGGGTGGCATTCCAATTGGAGCTGCTCTCTTTGATCAAAACGGTGTCCTTCTAGGATCCGGTCACAATCTTCGCGTCCAACAAGGTGACGCATCTATGCATGGTGAAACCAGTGCATTTAGAAACGCTGGCAGACAGCGTTCATACAAAAACGTAACCCTAGCTACCAGTCTCTCCCCTTGCTGGTACTGCTCAGGTCTTATTCGTCAGTTCAACATCGGCAAACTGCTAGTTGGCGACGCCATCAACTTTAAAGGTGGTCAAGACTGGGTCCAAGAACATGGCTGTGATGTCACAGTCATGAACGATCCAGGTCTCATCAAAGTCATGGGTGATTTCATCATTGCTAACCCATCACTTTGGAATGAAGACATCGGGGAAGACTAGTCCCTAAGTTAAAGTAAAAACCCCAGTCCTATTGAAAAGGAGTTGGGGTTCATGCGCTCCCCGGGAATCGAACCCTGAACCCACCGCCTTGTAATTTAGTAAGAGTATTAAAAAACTGTCAATCGTTACTAAAAAAGTGCGTGCGTATCAGACTTGAAACCTGCTTACTCTATTATTCTGTAACCGTTCAGGAACTCACAAAAAAGGAAATCGAATGAATTTTTGCTCAAAATGTGGAAATCCACTTTCTAAAGAGCCCAGCGCTTTCTGTGGAAACTGCGGAGCTAGCCTTACTCAAGCACCAACGGTCTCCGCTGCAGGTAAAAGAGAGTCCCTTGATGAATCAACTTCCGCAGATGAATCAAAACTGGCAGATGTCCCGTCAAAGACCTTCAGTAAGCAGCGACTCAAAACTCGAGGGGGAAAACGCGATTTAATCATCATTGTCTCTGCTGTAATCGTCTTTATCAGTTTTATCGGCTTTTCTCAATTGAAGAATAATCAAGAAGATGCCGCCATTTGTAAGACAGAATTGAACCAATCTTATGCAAAGTTTTTCTTAGCCTGGTATTCCCCAATTTCTATACAAAACCAGCCCTTAATCTCATTCTCAAGTGACCTTAGCGATATGGCTAGGAGAGCCCACAACTCTCTTCTGAGAGATGCCCTTGAAGCTGACTCAAATTCTATAGATAAGAAGAGTTCTAAACCATATCAAGCATGGGCCTATTGCAGTCAGTACTTTGGCACGAGTAGCAAATAGAGAATCATTCAGTTTATGTTGAATAAGAGGTTCCGATGAAAAAAATATTAGGTATGTCAGGTTCAACCAGAAACTCCAAACAGATAGTTGGGCTGCGCCTAGCGATGTCATTTATGGTCGCATCGCTTTCATTGACCATGATTGCCTGCACTTCATCGAATTCCATACAAAAACCGATTTTATTCGGAGCTGACTGCGAGAAAATTGAAACCAGGGTTCAACAGACATCCGAGGTTATGAAATCGATATATTACGAGTCCACCTCTGGTGAACAAGCTCGATCACGAATTCGGTCAATACTGAAGTATTACAGGAGCTATGAACAAGCGAACAAGTCTTCTATTACTCGAGATCAAAAACTCTTTCTTGCCCGCCTGAAGGAAGACGATAAATTTCTTCTTGATTGGATTGACTGGTACATGATTGAACCGGTGATTGGTTATCCAACGTCACTTCAGTATGAAGCGCTCTCTCTAATGAGTGAGAATAAAGAGAGGGAGTCAAAGGTGCCTTGCAGCACCCTGACCTACAAGGAATATACTGACTTACCTGTCAATCAACCTATTCCTTGATGATGAGAAGTAGCAATTATTAAATCATAAGTGGCACTAATTACTTAGTCACCACTGAGGAAACATTCCTAAAACTCCACAGTCACTAAACATAACTTTAAAAAGCGGAACCGCAAGTCGCACAAAAAGCGCCTGCTCTTCGGGACCCGCAATGTTGACAAAATGCAGCTTCCTTATCATTTTGAGAAGATGCGACTGTTCCCTTCGTTCCTCTAAGTCCTTCAATAATTGACGATGAAGACTTAATCAATGAATTAAAGTGAACAGCTAAAGTAGTTGCCCAAATTCCAAGTGCAATGAATATCCATCCAAAGGCGACTGCGAACCCACCATCTTGCACGGTAAACCAAACAGCGTTTGGATTGCCTCCAGCATTGAACCAGTCCTGTGTCGAACAGGCACCAATGCACTCTTGATGGTTGAGTGTGGATCCTATGAATAGTGAGAGACCTCCCACAAATAGTGAGATAGAACCAATTACTCTATATCTCTTGGTTTTAGCCTTTAGTTCAGTGAGTGACCTTGTCATTTATCTAGTCTCTTTTCTAAAACATGATCTTCTATTTCGAGGGGATGTTGTACTAAATTTCTAGCACTCCAAAACAACCCTAGTAAATGAAGCAGTAGATCTCTTTTATTAAATGAGGTGGCTGAGGAGCTTCATTAACCGGTAATTAAAGTAAAAACCCCGGTCCTCGTGAGAAGGAACCGGGGTTCGTGCGCTCCCCGGGAATCGAACCCGGAACCCACTGATTAAGAGTCAGTTGCTCTGCCGATTGAGCTAGA
>WLIC01000048.1 GCA_009702405.1 Actinomycetota bacterium | reverse complement strand
GTTTAGCAGTTGTCTTTGTTGTTGGCTTTGCAACAACCTTCTTAGTAACAGTTTTAGTTACTGCCTTTGGTGCAGTTTTAGTATTTTTAGCTGCAGTCTTAACAGCAGTTTTTGCAGTGGCTTTTGCAACAGGCTTTGCAGCAGCCTTAGTAGGTGCCTTGGCAGCAGGTTTTTTTGCGACAGGCTTAGCAACCTGCTTTGCCTTAACGGCAGGCTTAACTACCTTCGCTTTTACGACTGCGGCTTTCTTAGCCGGTGCAGCCTTAGCGGCAGGTTGTTTCTTCGCGTCTTTAGACGGAGCAGCTTTTGAAGCTTTCTTAAGCATTGGACCCTTCAGTACCTCTGTTTAGGAGGTTGACCGTTTACGAATTTTTGGGCATTACAAAGACCCATGTCAAATCGGTGGAAATGACTGGGTCTGCTTGTAATTATGCCACTTCTGGAACCCTTTACGGTCTAACAGAGCCAGATGTGAGATACCCAAGGGTTCTTACCTGTTTATGTTGGGTTTATTCCCGCTATTTAGCTACCAAAGCCTCGAATTTACGCCGCTCAATGGTGAAAAAGACAACACCAATAGCCACAACCAGCAATTGTGCTGCAAAACCCCATCTAAAGGCCTCGACTGTGTACCGATCTAGTGTCCCCGACGATCCATGGATTAGGTCAATCACTAGACCTGTCAAATACATCATTATGAAAGTAGCTAGGAATCCTCCAACGTTTGCAAAGCCGTTAGCTGTGCCGAGTCTGGCCTTGGGAACTATGTCCTTTGAGAAATCAAAAGCAATCATTGAAGCTGGGCCGCCAACTGAAATAGCTAAGAAGCAGATAAAGAGTAGCCAAGAAGGCGAGCGACTTGGCATCGCCAAAATGACAATCCAAGCTGTCGTAGTTAGAGAAACAACTGAATAAACCAGAGTTGCACGCAGATGAGGCGCACGAGCACAGATAGTGCCGATCACAGGTCCGGTCACAAAACCAAATAACACCATGGCTGTCAGTGTCGCCGCTGCAAAGTCATGTGACTGACCCTGAGCTGTGACAAGAAAAGGAACTGCCCATAAAAGAGCAACCGAAGTTGTCGTTGGTTGCGTCACATAGTGAGTCCAGAAAGACATTCTGATCCCTGGGTTCCTAATGTTTTCAACGAGCTGTTGTGTTGCAAGTTTCAAAGACGGAGCGTTGTGCTTGTTAGGTTCATGGCTCTGAGCTTCATTGGCAGTGAAAACAATCACCATGATTGAAATGAACAGAGAGGCCGCAGACATGATTGAGAAACCAGCAGTCCAACCTAGAGTTTCAAGCATGTACCAAAATGGAACTGCTGAGAAGAATTGTCCAAGTTGTCCGACAGTTGCAACATACTGTTGCACTTTGGAAGCCTTAGCTCCTTGGTACCAACCGTTTATCAAACGGATCATGGAAATGAAAGTGAAGCTATCCCCCATGCCAACAAGCATTCGACCAACCACCGCAGTTGAAAGATTAGGCGCTAGTGCAACCGTTAGTTGCCCAGCAGCCATGATGAAAGCGCCAACTGCAAGCAATGCTCTAGCACCGAACCTGTCTAAAAGAATTCCAACAGGAATTTGCATCGCCGCATAGACGACGAGTTGAAACACAGCTAGAGTTGCGAGTTGCTGAGCGTTAGTGTGAAATCTTTCGCTTGCGATAAGCGTTGCTACGCCGAGGCTAGATCTCTGCGTGACGGCAAGAAAGTACGCTAGCCCCGCAACTGTGAGAACAAGCGTTGGTGAACGCCTCAGTCTTGATCCTCGTCGTTCTCTAATTTATTTTTCTGATGCGACGCTAAATAGCCTTCAAGTTCTGCAGCAATCTCGTCAGCATCAGGAATCTCTCTTTCCCGAGGCTTAACTGCACCCATACCATTCGCAGCTTTCTCACTTTGGAAACTTGATTCCAAGCTTTCTACCATTCTTGAAAGCTCTTGATTCTCAGACATCTGTTGAGTGATTCTGCGAGTGAAGGCAACTCCTTCATCGCGAAGTTCATCTGTTGGAAAAACTAAACCTAGGTGACTAGAAATTAGCTCTAAGCCAGAAACAGCCGCTTGCGGATATTCAGAATCTGAGAGGTAGTGCGGAACAAGAAGCACAAAACCAGTGCTAGGAATGTCAGCCTGAGTAAGCCTGAATTCAAGTAAGTGCATGATGTTGCCAGGCACCTGTGTTCTAGGTTTCCACTCAGAGTATTTAGCTATGACATTCTTTTGATTACCCGAGACTGTTACCCCAACCGGTCTGGTGTGTGGGATAGGAAAAGGTATGGCATGGAGCCAAGTCATGTCTCTGATGCCGAAATAAGAGAAGAGCACCTCAACAGATGAGGCGAATGCTTCCCACTTGAAATCAGGTTCATAGCCATTGAGGAACAGGAACTGTGCACCAACTTCATCTCTGACTAAATGCAAAGACAACGATGCAGGTTGGTAATCCTCTATATGGTCTTGCTCGAAGAACATCACAGGTCTTCTGGATCGGTAATCCAGTAGTTCATCGTTGTCGAAAACAGCTATGGTCTCGTAATCAAGATTGCTAAGAATTTGCTGAGATACCTGCTGCATGGCTGAACCAGCGTCTGTGAAACCCGAGATGGCAGCTAGCAAGTGAAGACCTTCAGGAACTTCAACATCCGTGTTTACCAAAGTGAAAAGGTTATTTTGCTGTGCCATGTGAACATTCTAACTTCACGTGGCTAGCATGGTATTTATGACTTCTATAACATTCAAAATTCAGGGCCCTTCAACCAAACCAACCGCAGATACCGTTCTCGTTTATGGTGTTTCAAAACAAGACAAGGGACCAATTCTCCTAGGCAACGCTGCCAAGGATTCTCTGACCAAATCACTGAATCTCAAGTCGCTTCAAGTAACAGGTTCTGCTGAAAGCTGCGTTCGAGTAGCAGCAGGAGCTGGTGTTATCGGTCTTGTTGGTGTTGGTGAGAGTATTTCAAGTCACTCCAAAGCTCGCGAACTTGGCGGAGCAATCGGTAGAGCTTTCAACGATCACAAAAACCTCATCGTAGATATTCCACTTGCAACCAAGGAGATCGCACTCGCTCTACTCGAAGGTATTGCAATAGTGCAGTACGAATACAACACCTATAAGTCAGGTGAAAAGAAGCCTGCTGCATTGAAGCAAGTTCAATTGATTAGCAAACTAAAGATAACCAAAGCTGAGCTAGACAGAATCAAAATCGTTTCTGAGATTCTGAACGCAACTAGAGACCTTGTAAATGCTCCAGCTAACGATTTGTATCCAAGCAAGATGGCTGAAATTGTCAAGGGTCAATCAAAGATCCCTGGCGTCACTCTTGAGATCTGGGATGAAAAGAAATTGGCCAAGGAGAAATGTCACGGAATTCTTGCAGTTGGTCAGGGTTCGGTTAGACCACCGCGTCTAGTAAAGATCTCATACAAGCCTGCTCGGTCAAAAGCTCACCTCGCTCTTGTCGGCAAAGGAATAACTTTCGATACTGGAGGTATTTCTCTCAAGCCTGCTACTGGAATTCTTGGGATGAAATATGACATGGCAGGCGCTGCAACAGTTGCACAGGCAGCATTTGCTATCGCAAGACTGAAACTTCCTATTGCGGTGACCGCATACATGTGTATTGCCGAAAATATGCCATCTGGTTCAGCCACACGCCCTAATGACGTAATCACTTTCCGCAACGGTAAAACTGTGGAAGTAACAAACACTGACGCTGAAGGAAGACTTGTCTTAGCAGATGGACTCATCCTTGCTTCAGAGTCGAAGCCAGATCTGATTGTCGATGTTGCAACACTAACTGGTGCGGCACGAGTAGCACTGGGCAATAGATACACAGGTCTCATGGGTGATGACAACTCTGTTGCGCTAGTCCAAGATGCTGCTAAAGCTTCGGGCGAACTGGTCTGGCACATGCCACTTCCTGAAGAGCTACTTGAACTAATCAAGTCGGATATAGCAGATTTGATGAACTCTAGAGTGGGTAACCCTTCAGGAGGAATGCTGGTAGGTGGACTATTCCTACAGGAGTTCATTGGCACATTGCCAAAGGCTAAAGAGCGCCTGAACTGGGCCCACCTAGACTTCGCAACAGCTGCGAATAACGAGCTAGCCCCTTATGGCTACACAGTCAAAGGCGCTACTGGATCCATGGTTAGAACCCTTATTTCAGTTGCAGAACAGTTAGCAACTAAGAATAAGAAATAACCATCTAGTAATCTGTATTAGTTATCCCCCTATTTAGGAGCCCAATTGGCCGAGCACAATTTTGACGTCGTAATTCTTGGTGGCGGAAGCGGTGGCTATGCCGCAGCTCTTCGTAGCGCACAACTAGGTCTTTCAGTAGCGCTTATCGAAAGAGACAAGCTAGGCGGCACTTGTTTACACAGAGGATGTATTCCAACTAAAGCACTCTTGCACTCAGCTGAAGTAGCTGACGTGACACGCGACGCAGCTGCTTACGGAATTCAAGCAACACTTCAGGGTGTTGATATGCCAGCGGTTAATAAGTATCGCGATGGCATCGTTGACAAACTTTTCAAAGGTCTAACCGGTTTAGTTTCTTCAAAGGCAATCACAGTTGTTGCAGGCGAAGGTCGCATGACCGGCCCTAAATCAATCACTGTTAACGGGGATGTTTACACCGGTAAGAATTTGGTTCTAGCAACCGGTTCATTCAGCAAAACCCTGCCTGGACTTGAGATCGGTGGTCGAGTAATAACTTCTGAACATGCTCTGCAATTGGACTTCGTACCAAACAAGGTCATCGTTCTCGGTGGTGGAGTTATCGGTGTTGAATTTGCTTCAATCTGGAAGTCATTCGGAACCGATGTGACAATCATCGAAGGTCTCCCAACTCTTGTTCCTAACGAAGATGCTTCTGTAAGCAAAGCAATGGAACGTGCTTTCCGTAAGCGCGGCATCAACTTCAAAACTGGCGTTCGCTTCCAAGGAGTGCAACAGAGCGCAACAGGTGTTGTTGCAACTCTAGAAAATGGTGAACAGTTCGATGGCGAATTGATGCTCGTAGCAGTTGGTCGTGGACCTAACACTGCAGGATTCGGTTACGAAGAAAACGGCGTCAAGATGGATCGCGGTTACGTACTAACCAACGAAAGATTGCAGACTTCTGTGCCTGGTGTCTATGCAGCCGGTGACATCGTGCCTGGCTTGCAGTTAGCGCACCGAGGATTCCAGCAAGGCATATTCATTGCCGAAGACATTGCAGGACTAAGACCTGCTCCGATTGATGAACTGGGTATTCCAAAGGTGACTTACTCTGAGCCTGAGATTGCATCAGTCGGTCTCACAGAAGCGAAAGCTGCTGAGACCTACGGTCAGGACAATATCTCTGTTTATGAATACAACCTTGGTGGAAACGGTAAGAGCCAGATCCTTGGCACCGCTGGTTTCGTCAAGTTGATCAGACGTAACAATGGCCCAATTATTGGTATTCACATGATTGGTTCAAGAGTTGGAGAACAGATTGGTGAAGCTCAGCTAATCGTCAACTGGGAAGCATTCCCTGAAGAGGTAGCTTCACTAGTTCACGCTCACCCAACCCAAAACGAAGCATTAGGCGAAGCTCATTTAGCTCTCGCTGGCAAACCACT
>WLIC01000047.1 GCA_009702405.1 Actinomycetota bacterium | reverse complement strand
AATATGCACTGACCTCAGATTCTTCACCAAAGCCCGCCTCTAAAGAGAACCTTCTAGGGATGGATATAACAGTCACGTCAAACTGTGAATCAGAGAGCATGAGCTCATGAATTCCAGCTAAAGAGTCCCAAGCCTCGTAATAGAAGACAAGGAATACGACCTTTATCTTCTTAGGCTCTTGGGATGTCATTCCTCAAGCGTATTGGAATCTAGCTGGTTCTGGGATTCTTTATTTGTATGACTTAACTAAATCTTTGATGACTACATCCCAAGGAGTTGGCTTTAGGCCAAATGTCTTTCGAGCTGCTGAGTCATCCAGAATGAATGGTGCATTGAACATGTAACTACCGTTGTTTAGTTCTTTGATTACTGGATTGAACAGGCCCATCATGGCCAAGATGGGGTTAGGAACAGATCCAACTTTTACGTCTCTAATCCCAAGTTCTTCAGCGATGTCTTGAACTACTTCTCGCTGGGTTTTAGGTTCATTACTTGGTACATGCCATGCCTTACCCCACGCTCGCTTATCTAAAGCAATTGTTCTCATCAGGGTTGCAACATCGGCAGGAGCAGTAAAGGTGTGCAGGTGATCTGTCCCACCTAGTAGTTGAACTGCCTTGCCAGCCTTCACAGCAGGAACTACTCGATCACCAAAACGGCTTTGCATTCCAGGTGCGACGTAGTCTGAGCCGCGTACCTCTGTTGCACGGATAAGCCCATCGTCGTTTAGCTTCTTAGCATCAAGCCACATCTGTGCACGAACCTTTGAATTGATCCATGTTCCATTCAGTGGAAGATCTTCGGTGAGAGTTTCAGTAGTCGGGCCATAGCCATAGAGGTTAGAACAGGTAACAAGAACAGCATCAGTGGCTAGGGCATAGTCTGTGAAAGCCTTAGCCAGAGGCGGCCATTGGGTGGCCCACTTGTCGTACCGAGGAGGGTTCACACAGTTGTAGATTGCAACTGCCTTTGGTGCTGCCACTAGTAGAGCTTCTAGTGATGAGGCATCAGCAGCAACTTTCTTGATAAGTGGATGCTCTGGGCCTCGGCCAGATCGGGTTACCAGGATTACTTGTTTACCTGCATCGGCTAACTGTGCTGCTAAGGCAGAACCAACTTCTCCTGCTCCTACTACCAAATGTGTTTCAGACATGAATTCCTCCTTTTGATGTGTATGCTATAAACATACAGCAAGAATGTTTATACTGTCAACATGGGAACTATGAAAACGAAATATCACCACGGAGATCTTGAAGAGGCCCTGTTGGCCGCTGGTATGCGGGAAGCCAAGACCTCCGGCACTAAAAACCTAGGCGTCAACTCTTTGGCTAAAGAGGTCAATGTTTCCCCAATGGCGGTTTACCGCCACTTCTCCTCTGGCGAGGGCCTTCGAGCCAGTATCTCTCAGCAAGCCCGTGAAGAGCTAGCCAGACGAATGATCAAAGCTATCTCGGTTGAAACAACCGTTAAGAGTCGTTTCAAGGCAACTGGTCAAACATACATTCAGTTCGCACTTAAAGAACCAGGGCTCTTTGCTGTTGCATTTGTGGCTTGTGATGAACCTCCTAAACGCGAAGACAGCCCTTCGGCATGGATGGTCTTCCAAGATTCAATTTTGGACCTTTGTAACGAAGGTCTTATCGAACCAGCTGAAGTTGAGCAAGTAGCGGCATTCGCTTGGTCGGCTGTCCATGGTTTTGCAACACTTGCTGGAGGAAACGACCCTAAGCGACCAAAAGCAAATCAGAAAATCATTGACGATCTGTTGGAACGAATCTGGTCTGGAATTACCAAAGAGAGAGAAGTATTTTAGAAATGGGCAAGATAAATAAAGGTCGCATGACGGCAGTTACGGACGAAGGAATTGTTGTATTTCTAATAGGCATGCGCATCAATAATGTATTGGCTTTTCACAAGTGGGTACCCGTTTTTATGGCAATGGCCAGGATGCTTCCAGAACTATACAAAAATCCTCAACTAGGTTTCAAGTCATATCAAATGTGGTTTAGTCGAACTTTGATCTTGGTTCAGTACTGGGAAAGTGCAGAAAAACTTCTTCATTACGCCAAAGCAACTGATTCAGAACATCTCCCAGCATGGAAAGCATTCAACAAAGCTGCCCGAGCTTCAGACGCGGTAGGTATTTGGCATGAGACATACGTTGTACCAAAAGGAGCAGTTGAGAACATGTATGTAAACATGCCGTCTTTTGGTTTCGGTAAAGTCGGGGAACTTGTCCCAGCAACCGGTAAGCGCAATTCAGCTAGGGACAGATTAGGAGAGAGCTAAATGGAACCTATGATTTACATCTCACTTGCAATGAACATCTTGGTGCTGATACTAATAGTTATCCTCATGAGCATCAAGTCACCAATTGTGGATCAAACCTGGGGTGCCTTCACAGCAGCCCGCGGAATACTGATGTCAATCTATTTATCCATACTTGTTGTTTCAGTCCTGTTGTTGTTCAAGCCAGCTCCTGCTCTTGTGGCTGCGCTATTGCTGGTTCAAGTTGTTTACCAGCTAACAACGCCATTTACTGTGGGTAAGTTCAGTCATCCTGTTGTTATTAGCAACCTTGTTATCAGCGCATTGCACATCGCCACTTTAGTCACCATTTATCTCGCTCTGGGCGAGAGGTTATTGCAAACCAGCTAGGCCCTAGCTTTCAAGGATAAACTTGCCTGACAATCAAAAATGGCAACAAGATTCCCACCCTCTTTACGCAAGAAAGATCAAAATGACCAAGGTACTTCTAACCGGCGCTAGCGGATACATCGGCAAGCACATCGCTCTTCAGCTTCTAACTGATAGCTATGAAGTTAGGGCTTCGGTGCGTAACAGCGCTAAGGCGGATGAGGTTAGTGCTGCGGTTGCAGCACACCTACCAGCGGGCTTTGATCTAAAGAAGAAGTTGAGCTTTGTTGAGTTAGATCTTGAAAAAGATGCTGGTTGGGCTAAGGCACTTGATGGCATTGATGTTCTATTGCACACCGCTTCTCCTTTTCCTATTGCTTCTCCCAAGGATGAGAATGACCTAGTTCGTCCAGCTGTTGAGGGCACATTGCGTGCACTAAAAGCAGCTCACAAAGCAGGAGTAAAACGAGTAATACTTACCTCTTCTGTCGCTGCTATCTATGGCTCAGAACTACCTGCTGGTAAGACAGAGTTTGATGAGAGCATGTGGAGTGATCCGAGTCACCCTATTGGCAGCTTGGCGTATAACAAGTCGAAGACACTTGCTGAAAAAGCAGCTTGGGATTACATCTCTTCAACTGCACCAGAAATTGAACTAACAACAATCAACCCAGTACTGGTAGCCGGTGCTCCTTTGGATAAGAACTTTGGAGCTTCTGTTTCTGTTGTTGAACGACTTATGAATGGTAAAGACCCAGTGCTACCGGATATGTCTTTTGGCATTGTTGATGTCAAAGATGTTGCAGCTATGCACGTAAAAGCCATAAAGAGCAAGCAAGCAAAAGGTCAACGCTTTATTGCTAATGCAGGATCAAGAACTTTCATTCAAATGGCAAAAGCCCTCAAGTCAGAGTTCCCTACACGCAAGATTCCAACTGGCAAAGCCCCAACGATGCTCATTCGCCTCCTAGCTCTATTTGATGGTGAGATCAAAGCCGTGCTACCTGGTTTGGGTAAACACATCAATGCCAGTTCAAAGAAAGCTCAAACAGTTCTTGGTATTGAATTTATTCCAGTCGAGCAATCATTAGTTGAGACAGCTCATTACTTAGTTGATAACAAGTTAGTTAAATAGAACATCGCTAACTGTCTCAGCCAAGCATGCTCCTAGAATAAGAAGTACCCAGTATCTGGGTTTATCTCATGGATTAGGGGTTCACATGGCGGGAAGAGTATCCAGTAAAGTCTTGTTTGGCGTGATTGCAATCTCATTGATTTCAACTATCTCTCTAACTGGCTGCAGTTCTAAAGCAAAGACTGCTCCAATTACGCAGCACACTGCCCAATTAGACCCAGAGTACATCCAAAAAGTCTTAGATAACCTAAAGGCAATTGCTCAAGCAAGTAAAGAAAAACTAGACGCTGACGGAATTACTGAAACCTATTATTTTGATAACCCAGGTCCAAACTCAATTGGCCATGGTTCATTGGAGTGGAACACTGTTTACGATCCAACGACTAAGAAAACCACTTCAAGATATCCGCAAAACCCCACTTACCGTGAATCTGGTTCAGGCCCTAATGCTGTTGGAGTTGCCCTTCGTGCAGTTGAGGGATACAAGACATCTGATCCAGTTCCAACAGAAAAAGATGGAGTATTCACCTTTGAAGCTCCACCTGACATTAACCAGGTAACTATTATCTATACCAAAGATGGCTTCGTCACTGGTGTGCTAATCGAAGACAGTTTGACTGATCCAAGTTACACAAACTTTTATGAAGTGAATTATTACAACATCACAAATCCAATTGCGGATCAGATTCTAAAAACTACGGAGTGACAGAGAGTTTCAGGTCGGTTACTTTTTTGCAGGCTTTGTAGGCAAGCTGATTGAAGCTTTCGATAAGAAGATTGCGAACACTAGAGCGACAACTATTCCAGAGCTAATACCTAGCTCAATCACTGCTCGATCGAATTCAACCTGAGATTTACCATCAGCCAAAGTAAGCGATGCTCCAACAGTGAGAATATGTCTAACCGCAGCGATAACTCCAATGGTTAGGAAGTTTTGTAATTGGAAAACACCATCGGTGTATCGAGCGACAACGGTTCTAAGAATTTCAAGAATGATTATGATGAACAGAATGTCGTTGATAGCTTGGATCATTCCGGTTGGAAAGAACGGTGTTGTCTCTAGGGCTCGGGTCACTGAGAAGTAAAGTGCAACACAAGCAATCACCAGTAGGCAGAAGCCTAGAACAATGTGGAAGACTTCTTCGATTCTTTCAACCCAGCGACCAGGGATGAGAACCTTCTTGATGTGGTCTTTTTCATCTGACATATCTATGAACCTAGCCCATTGCCCTAGCTATTCCAAGAGAATCTAGAACTGTTGTATTACGTTTCTATTTCTTTGGATCTAAGCCCTTCCAAAGACTTTGAATCTCTGGTGCTTTAGGTGCTTTCTCACCATAGATTGCTTTGTATACCCTTCGACCGGAGAGGTAGTGCGCTAGCGCAATCATTGCGTCTTTTAGTTCTTTACCTTTTAGGTATTTCAGATAAAGCCTTGAAGCTTGTTTAGCCCAAGGGTCACCGTGATAACCACTAGATAGAGCGTGACCTACTTCATGCAGCATGGTTTCTTTATCAAAGTGACATAGGAACATTGCATTTATTTCGTGATCCCACCAACCCATGGCATGAGGGACATCACCTTTGTGACCGAAGTGTGAATGAACTCGAACCCAGTTGATCTTGAGTTTTTCTTTTCTAGCTACTTCATTTAGTAGCAGTAGAACAGGCTTCCAATACTTCCAGGCTCTAGCATCAAATTTCTGACCAGGTCTGACTTCAAAGCTTAGCTCCGTAGCCCAGACCGGAATCATCCGATAGCGTCCAGCTATCTTCAGTTCAATTAGTTTGTTTGGGTTAGCAGCCACAGGTTCATTGTAGTTTCCAGTTGCACTAAAGAATCATGAGAGTAGTACACCTAAAACACAAATAGAGATTAGGGTTT
>WLIC01000046.1 GCA_009702405.1 Actinomycetota bacterium | reverse complement strand
TAGCGCTGTTCCTGAACCATATTGCTCTAAACAGCCTTTTTGACCGCAACCGCAAAGTTTGCCATCTGCAATAAAACGCATGTGACCTAACTCTGCCCCGATGCCAAAGCCGCCTCTAAATAGCTCCCCGTTGGCAACGATTGCTCCGCCAACTCCGGTTCCAACGGTCAACATGAGCATGTGCTTGCTGCCTCGTCCTGCGCCAAAACGGAATTCAGCCCAGCCAGCAGCATTCGCATCATTGTCGATGACTACAGGTAGCCCAAGTTTTTCTTCAAGTTTTGCCTTAAGTGGCTCTTTTGGATAGCTCAGGTTAGGCGAATAAACCACTCTGGACTGTTCTGCATCGATAAATCCAGCAGCAGCCACGCCAACTGAGTCAACCTCTTGGCCAGATCTAAGCTCAGTTACCATCTCAACAACGGCTTTGAAAAGAGCTTCTGAGTCGTGTGAGGGGGTAGGAACTTTGAGTTCCTTGAGGATTTCACCGGTCGGGCTAACCAAGGCACCAGCGATCTTGGTGCCTCCGATGTCGATTCCGACGGTATTCATGGGTTTCCTTCTAAGTGCTCTGCAACGACTAACCTCGTAAGTTTATAGCCTAGGACCGCTTCTCGACTAGGCAGATTAGGTGAATTATGGGCCATGAGACAGGTAGAGTTATCAAAAGTTTCATTTGAACCTACCCCAAACTGGAGGCTGTCTTGAAAATCAATGAAATCCCATTAGTAGTTGTGTCTGACCCAAAAACTAACATCACTGATCTGTTTATTGATCGAGTCAAAAAGGACCCAAAACTTCCTTTGATGTCAAAGCAAGTTGAACCAGGTGTCTGGGTTGATGTTACTGCTGCCGAATATCTTGCAGAAGTTAAAGCTTTAGCCAAGGGATTCATTGCTTCTGGCATTGAACCTGGTCAACGAGTTGGCATCATGAGCCACACCAGATATGAATGGGCTTTGTGTGACTTTGCACTTTGGTTCGCTGGTGCAGTTTCTGTTCCAATTTACGAAAGTTCTGCTCCAAGCCAGATCGAATGGATTCTTGGTGACTCAGGTGCAGTAGCTGGAATCTTTGAAACAGAAGAACTTCTCGGCTTATTCAAGACAGTTAAGAAATTTTTGCCTGATGTAAAGAAGACTTGGACTTTTGACAAGAGCGATTTAAGTGACCTAGTTGATCTTGGAACTAAGATTTCTGATGACGTCCTAGAGGAAAGAAGAACCTCTGCTGGTCTTCAGGATCTAGCAACAATTATTTACACCTCTGGAACAACTGGACAACCTAAGGGCTGTGAACTTTTGCACCAGGGCTTTGTTGACCTATCTAGAAACGCTCAAGCTGTTTTGCCAGAAGTTGTTTGCCCTGGTGGTTCAACTATTTTGTTCCTACCTATGGCTCACGTGTTTGCAAGATTCGTTTCAGTTCTTTGTATTGCTGGTGGTGTTCAAGTTGGTCACCAACCAGATGCCAAGAGTGTTGCTCCTGCGATGCAGAGCTTCCACCCAACTTTCCTACTTGCTGTTCCACGTGTTTTTGAAAAGGTATACAACTCAGCAGAGCAACGCGCTGAAGCCGGTGGCAAAGGAAAGATTTTCCATGCTGCAGCTGAAACAGCTATCGCTTGGTCAATGGCATTGGATACCAAGAAGGGTCCTAGCTTTGGTTTGAACCTAAAGCACAAGGTTTTCGACGCTCTTGTTTATAAGAAGCTTCGTGCAGCTATGGGTGGTCGAGTCAAATATGCAATTAGCGGTGGTGGACCACTAGGAGCAAGACTTGGTCACTTCTATCGTGCTATCGGTCTAATTGTTCTTGAAGGTTATGGTCTAACCGAAACAACTGCACCGGTAACTATTGGCCGACCTAACAATGTCAAGATTGGCAAGGTTGGTTTCCCACTACCTGGTTGTGGTGTGAAGATTGCCGATGATGGCGAGATCTGGCTACGCGGAACTAACGTTCTCAAGGGTTACTGGAACAACAAGCAAGCAACCAAGTCAACTTTCGAAGGCGACTGGTTCAAAACTGGTGACATCGGTGCTCTTGATGAGGATGGCTTCCTAGCTATCACTGGCCGTAAAAAGGAACTGATCATCACAGCTGGTGGTAAGAACGTTGCGCCAGCACTTCTTGAAGATCCACTTCGTGCTAACCCACTTATCAGCCAAGCTGTCGTCATCGGTGATGCTAAGCCTTTCGTTTCTGTGCTTATATCCCTCGATGAAGAAATGCTTCCGATTTGGCTAGAGAACAGTGGCATCAAAGACAAGATGACTGTTGAGGAAGCTATTTCAAACCCAGCTGTTCTAACTGAAGTTTCTAAGGCTATTGAAGGCGTGAACTCACACTTCTCAACTGCAGAGTCAATTAGAAAGTTTGCTTTGTTGCCGCAGGATCTAACCGAGAAGAGCGGACATCTGACACCATCACTAAAGATCAAGAGATCTGTGGTGGTTGATGACTATTCTCAACTAATTGATGACATCTATGCAGATAGCGCTAAGTCAACCTGTCACAATATTGGTGATTACAAGATCTAACGCATAAACCAATCGGTTTGCCGCAGTGCCTTCATGGCTTCTTTGCGCTCATCGTGACTAAGCCTGTCTAAATAAAGCAACCCATCTAGATGGTCATACTCGTGCTGTAGTGCTTGCGCTAGCAAGCCCTCACCTGTGATGGTGGTCTTTGAACCATCTAGTTGATAGCCAGTAAGTGTTGCTTTTGGATAGCGAAGAACTTTATGCCAAAGACCAGGAACTGATAGACAACCTTCTTCTAGTAATTGAGGTTCACCACTTAGTTCTAGATTCTCTGGATTGATTAGGTAGCCGGCATTACCGTTCACGTGGTAACTAAAGATACGAAGTGAGATTCCGATTTGCGGTGCTGCTACCCCAGCTCGACCTGGAAGTTTTGTTGTTTCTAAAAGATCATTAACAATCGCGTTTGTTTTATCATCAAATGCAACAACTGAATCACATGCAGTTTTCAGCACTGGGTCTCCGTAGAGACGTATTTCACGAACTGCCATTTAGTACTTGGACTTAGCCAAACCTTCAACAACTAAAGCTGCTAGCTCTCTAGCCGCTTCCCTGGTGTTCTTGTGTAGTTGATCAAACTTAATGACAGAACCCGCAGCAAGAGCTGGGTCATAAGGAATCTTCACAACTGCACGAACACGAGAGCGGAAGTGTGCTTCAATCTCATCAAGCTTTACCAGATTAGTTCCCTGAGTTGCAGTGTTTAGAGCAACAACTGATTGTCGAACTAGATCGCCATAACCATTAGCTTCCAGCCAGGTGAGAGTCTCCGATGCAAGTCGCGCCTCATCAACTGATCCACCTGAAACGATCACCAAACCGTTTGCTCGCTGCAGAGTTGGACGCATAACTGAGTGCACGATACCGGTTCCACAGTCAGTCAAGATAACTGTGTAATAACGAGCAGCCATATCAGCAACAACGTTGTAGTCACCTTCATCGAAAGCTTCTGAAAGCATTGGGTCGCTGTCAGATGCTAAAACATGCAATCTAGTTGCATCTCTGGAAACCATTGTTGAGAAATCAGTGAAACCATCTACGGCAGCTGCACGATTAACAACATCGCGAACAGTGAATCTAGTCGACTTGCTGACACGTTCAGCCAAAGTTCCACGGTCTGGGTTGGCATCGATAGCAATAACGCGATCTTCTCTAACCAGCGCCATGGCCATACCTAGCAAAGTGGTAACTGTGGTTTTACCAACACCACCCTTACGTGTAAGCACAGGAACAAACTTTGCACCACCTTCAAGAACAGCACTAATACGTGCATCGGTAGCCTTGCGTTCACGAACTCGTAGGTTATCCCCTAAGTTAATTGACTTTAGAGATAAAAAGTAAAGAAAGCGTCTAAAACCAGATTCTGGTGCTGGACGGTTCTTGGCTGAGACGTCAATTAGTCGATCAGCTGTAAGCATTGCTGCAGGCTCTGGTTGATCAAAAGCATCGCCACGCAAACTATCTCTGCGTGAGTACCCAGTTTGAGAGTTTGCCAAAGTATCGGTTTCAGAAGCTCCACCTGAGGCAACAATTGAAGTCGACTCGGTGACAACTTTGATTGAAGAAGTTGAAGGAGTTAGGTCAACTGTTCCTGCATCCAAGACACTCTCAGTTAACTCAGCCGCAACCTGCTCTTCTTTGTTGCGACGACGTGAAAATCCACGTTCTGCTTTGTCAGCCACTGCTAAATCCTTTAGTATCTAAGGCTTGAATAATCGCCAAGCCGAACCTTTATGCTCAGGTAAGTCTATTCGCTACTGCGGTTCGACTACGAGAATCAGGTCCCCAGACTCAACAGATTGGGTCTTGGTTATGGCTAAACGCCGTACGATTCCTGCTGTATTGGCTGTTATCGTGGCTTCCATCTTCATGGCTTCAATGGTGGCCACCGGCTGGCCCAGCTCAACTGGAGTGCCTTCAACTACCTGGAGGGTTACCACTCCAGCAAAAGGAGCTGCCACCTCAGCTGGGTTAGCCAAATTGGCTTTCTCTGCTGAAACGACCGCTGTGGCAATCTTCCGATCACGGACGTTGATAGGCCTTAGCTGACCGTTTAGGGTCGCCATGACTGTTCTGAAGCCTTTAGTGTCTGGGCTACCGATTGCTTCAAGGCCGACAAAGATACGAACACCCTTAGCAATCTCAACAACGTGTTCTTGACCTTGCTCAAGCCCATAGAGGTAGTCCAAGGTATCCACTGGGTCGAGGTTTCCATAGGTAGCTCTGGTCTTCTCAAATTCAGCAGTTGGACCTGCAAAGAGCAGGCGGTTTAGTGTGCTGCGTCTAACCTTTTCATCAACAGATTTCAAGTCCCCTAAATCAACATCTGAAACTGGAGTTAGTCCAAACTTAGGGTTTTTACCCTGCAGAACCTTGGTTCTGAATGGCTCAGGCCAGCCACCCGGTAGGTCACCAAGTTCACCAGCCATAAAGCCAACAACTGAATCAGGAATGTCATAGTTCTGAGGATTCTTAGCAAATTCAGCAGGATCTGCATTAACTGCAACTAAGTGAAGAGCTAAGTCGCCAACAACCTTAGATGAAGGAGTTACCTTAGGTGGTCTTCCTAGAATCTCATTGGCAGCCGCATACATGTCTTCAACTCGTTCAAACTGGTTGCCAAGACCAAGAGCAATAGCTTGCTGTCTTAGGTTTGATAGCTGACCACCTGGGATCTCATGCTTGTATACCCGACCGGTAGGACCGCGAAGGCCAGACTCAAACGGAGCATAAACATTTCGCACAGCTTCCCAGTAAGGCTCAAGAGTTGTCATCTCACCAAGGGTGATTCCTGAATCTCTTTCAGTGTGTTCCAGTGCTGCCACAAGCGCAGAAGCTGAAGGTTGTGAAGTAGTTCCTGCCATCGGAGCTGCAGCAACATCAACTGCGTCAACACCAGCATCGATTGCTGCCATCAGTGTCGCAAGTTGGCCACCAGCAGTGTCATGGGTGTGTAAATGAACCGGTAGATCAAACTTCTCACGAAGAGCTCTAACTAACTTGGCTGCAGCTTGAGGTCGAAGTAATCCAGCCATGTCTTTGATAGCAAGAATGTGTGCACCAGCTGAGACAATCTGACCAGCTAAGTCAAGGTAGTACTCGAGTGTGTATAGATCTTCTTTTGGATCTAACAAATCTCCGGTGTAGCAAATAGCAACTTCGGCAACAGCGGTCTTAGTTTTCAGAACAGCATTTATTGCAGGAATCATCTGATCAACATCGTTTAGTGCATCGAAGATTCTAAAGATGTCAACGCCGCTTGCAG
>WLIC01000045.1 GCA_009702405.1 Actinomycetota bacterium | reverse complement strand
TCTGGTCAAACACTTCTCCAAGACACCTGGGATCGACTTGAACCACTATCTGGAGCAGATCGCATTGTTGTTGTTACCGGTGTTGCTCACAAAAGCGCTGTTGTTGAACAGTGCTCTGATCTAGCTAAGACCAACCTCTTTCTAGAGCCAAGCCCTAAGGATTCAACAGCTGCGATTGCTTTAGCTGCAGCTATTTTGATGAAGCGTGAACCAGATGTGATTATTGGTTCTTTTGCAGCAGATCACGTCATCACAGATAACAAAGAATTCTCTGATTGCGTTAGAGAAGCAGTTGCAGTTGCAGCCACCGGCAAGATTGTGACGATTGGAATTGAACCAACTGAACCTTCAGTTGGCTTTGGCTATATCAAAGCCGGCGAGAAGATGGATCTGGATTTTGCTAAGCATGCTCGTGAAGTAGATAAGTTCGTTGAGAAGCCAGATATTGAACGTGCTCGTAAATATGTGAAATCTGGAAAGTATCTCTGGAATGCTGGCATGTTCATTGCTCCAGCGTCACTATTGCTTCAAGTCCTCTCAGAGACTGAACCTGAACTGCATAGCAAGGTTATGGAACTAGCTCAGGCTTGGGGAACTGAATCAGAGCAACAGGTTTTCGAAACTGTTTGGCCAACTTTGAAAAAGATTGCCGTTGACTACTCAGTTGCAGAACCAGCAGCAAGCCAAGGTTTGGTTGCTGTTGTTCCAGCTAAGTTTGGTTGGCACGATGTTGGTGACTTTGCAGCTATTGCTGAACTGCAATCAGGGGGCAAGCGAAACCACCTGGCAGTACTAGGCGATGTTCAAGTTCTAGCTGATAAATCAAATGGAATTCTCATATCTGAAACAGGCAGACTCGTTGCCCTAATTGGCTTAGACGATGTGATTGTTGTTGACACCCCGGATGCACTTCTTGTAACCACTAAAGCTCATGCTCAACGTGTCAAGAATCTAGTTGATTCGCTCAAGACCACAGGTCACAGCGACGTTCTCTAATGTCAGTAAAAAGACTCCTAGCTGCAGTCGCGTTCAGCACCTTACTTATCTCCCTAACTTCCTGCGTAAGCTCCAAGCCTGAAACCCCTGATCACAAGGCAAAGACAACTGCTTGCCTGATTCGTTCTGCTAATCAGGTACCAGGAACTCCAGAGAAGCAATTAGCTGCAGATCTTGTCCAGGCTCAAATTGTCTATGGGTTAGCAGTTAGAGAAGTTGAGATTCCTGCGGGGGTAACCAGCATCTCAACCAGATTGCTAACCGCTTTGCAATCAGGCTGTGTTCTCATGGTCTCAGCCGATACTGACTATATAAATGACTTAGCTAGCTTTGCCAGATTGCATTCAAAGATGATGGTGCTATTTGTTGGGGGAAGCATTGCGACAGTTGATCAGCCAGCAAACTTTAGATGGGTTGCTGACGATGCGTTTAGCGGTGCAAAGCTCGCTGGCTTTGCAGCTGCTGGTAAATCAACTGATGAGAAGGTAAGACTTTTCATCCAACCTTCTTACTTTCAAGCGAATGAAATTGAAACTGCTTTCCGAGAAGGCGTCGCCTATTTCAACAGAGTTGCCAATGCCAGAGTTTCACTTGTAGTTTTCAAAACGGCAACAGCTAAAGAACTAAAAAACGTTTTAGTGAAGATTGATGCTGAATCTGTGATTGCAATATTTGCTGGCAAGAGTGTTTGGCAGGGACTAACAAGTTTTGAATCAACTGGGCCAATAGTTTTTGCGTCCGACATTCAATTTGGCGATACTCAGACAGCTAGAGATTCGAGAGTGATTGCATCTGTTGAAAGAGACACCGCTTTGCCAGTTTTGAGAGCAGTGAGCAGCTTGTTGGATAGAAAAGTTAGCAGTGAACCGAAGTACCGTGTGTCGCAAACCCTCAAGTTGAACTTGATAGTTTTGCGAACTTTAGATGCCGGAGTCTTTGATGGCACGCTAACTGAACGTCTAAATTCCTACAGACAGACATTGATTTCAGCCAAATCTAACTGAAATGTAACGCCTAGATAAAAACCTACGCTTTTGACCATATCTACACCTCTCAGGGGAGTAGTGTCTAGGTGTGTGTGGTTGGTGATCGGCACCAACTAAAAATAATCAGGAGGAAATTGTGAACAATGTTTCACGTAAGGCTCTTGCAGGAGTAGCTATGGCAGCAGCCAGCCTACTCGTGCTATCGGGCTGTGCATCACCTAAGCCAGGCGCTGGATACATCGAATGTGGTGTTTCTGACGAAGGTTCATGGACTGACAAGTCATTCAACGAGTCTGTAATGGATGGAATGATCAAGGCTAAGGACGAGTTCGGTGTTGAACTTAAGTCTGCCGAATCAAACTCATCTGAAGACTTCGCTCCAAACCTACAATCAATGATCGACGCAAAGTGTGACGTTATCATCGCTGTTGGTTTCAACCTAGTTGACGCAGTTAACGCTGCAGCAGAAGCTAACCCAGACAACAACTTCGTTACTATCGATGGTTGGTCAAACGGTGCAACAAACCTAAAGCCAGTTGGTTACAACATGGCTGAGTCATCATACCTAGCTGGTTATGCAGCTGCTTCATACTCAACAACCAAGGTTGTTGGTGTTTACGGCGGTGTACAGATCGGTGCTGTAACAGCATTCATGGATGGTTTCTACTACGGTGCTAAGGCATACGAGAAGGAAACAGGAACTCCTGTAACTGTTGTTGGTTGGAACGCAAAGACCCAGAAGGGTGACTTCATTGGTGGCTTTGCTCCTAACGACGCAGCTGGTAAGGCAATTGCTGCTGGTCAGCTAGCTCAGGGTGCAGACGTTCTTCTACCTGTTGGTGGAGACCAGTTCGGTGCTCTTTCAGAAGCTATCAGCGAAGCAGGAGTTGACGCCAAGATGATTGGTGTTGACAAGAACTGGAGCCTTCTAGACGAGTACAAGGGCAAGATGCTTACCTCAATTGAGAAGCGTATGACCCAGGCTGTTTACGACATCGTAAAGGCTGCTGCTGTTGACAAGACTCCATTCACTGGAGACGCTTACACAGGTACCTTGGCTAACGACGGTACTGCTCTATCAGAGACTGAATTCATCACAGGTGACCTAAAGACCAAACTTGACGCACTCAAGGCTGGCATCATCGATGGTTCAATCAACCCACTTGGCTAATCCCAGGTAAAGAGATTCAAAGGAACTGCCGAGGCGAAAGCCTCGGCAGTTCTGCTTTATAAGGTGGGCTAGATTAGAACCTAGGAATTGCAAAGGAGCAGGCAGTCAGAATGAAACTCGAACTGCGTAACATCACTAAAAGATTCGGCACACTCACTGCCAATGACAACATCAGTTTGACCCTCGAGCCAGGCGAGATTCACAGCTTGCTAGGTGAAAACGGTGCCGGTAAGTCAACCTTGATGAACGTTCTTTATGGACTGCTTCAACCAGATGAAGGCCAGATCCTCATCGATGGTAAAGAAGTAAAGTTCGCAGGTCCTGGCGATGCTATGGCTGCCGGTATCGGTATGGTTCACCAACACTTCATGCTTATCCCTGTTTTTACTGTTGCTGAGAACGTAGTCCTAGGTCATGAGCCAACCGGCAAGATCGGCAACCTAGATCTAAATGCCGCTCGCAAACTTGTCAAAGAAATCTCAGATCGTTTTGGTTTCGATATCGATCCTGATGCAAAGGTGCAAGACCTTCCAGTTGGAGCCCAGCAACGAGTTGAAATCATCAAGTCACTTGCACGTAATGCTAAAGCTTTAGTTCTTGATGAGCCAACCGCTGTGCTAACTCCGCAAGAAACAGATGAACTCATGGACATCATGAGAGGGCTTGCTAAATCTGGAACTTCAATCATCTTTATTACTCACAAACTTCGTGAGGTGCAGCAAGTTGCAGATCGCATCACTGTTATTCGTCAAGGAAAAGTTGTTGCGAGTCCTTCGCCTAAAGCTTCAGCTAGCGAACTAGCTTCACTTATGGTTGGCCGCGAAGTTGATTTAGATGTGAAAAGAAAACCAGCCAAGGTTGGTGCTGAAACTTTGGTCATCAAAGACCTAACCGTTCTAGATGATCGTCAACACCAGATGGTTGATGGTGTTACTTTCTCGGTTCACGATGGTGAAGTGCTAGCTATCGCTGGTGTTCAAGGTAATGGCCAAACAGAGTTAGCTGAAGCAATCTTAGGTTTGCGAAAGATTCACTCCGGCAGCATTCAGGTAGCTGGCAGAGACCTAACCCGAAGCACAGTAAGAGAAGTTCTAGAAGCAGGGCTTGGATACATTCCAGAAGATAGAAAGAAAGACGGTTTAGTCTCTGAGTTTTCAATTGCTGAGAACCTAATGCTCGATGGTTCCTTCGGTAAGCCTTTCGCTAAAGGTGTTCAGATTGACTTTGCTAAACGGGATGAGATTGCTCACAAACTTATTGAAGAGTTTGATATCAGAACTCCTTCGGCAGAGACCCTAGCTAAGCAGTTATCTGGTGGTAACCAGCAGAAAGTTGTCGTGGCTCGTGAGCTAGGCCGTGAACTAAAGGTCTTGGTTGCATCCCAACCAACCAGAGGTGTTGATGTTGGTTCTATCGAATTTATTCACGAGCAGATTATTGCTGCTCGTGATTCAGGGAAATCAGTCTTGATTATCTCCACTGAACTAGATGAGGTTCTAGCTTTGGCTGACCGCATTGCGGTTATGTATCGAGGCAAGATAGTTGGAATTGTTGACTCTAAGACCACCAGAGAGAAACTTGGCAAGATGATGGCAGGTATCGCAGCATGAGTAAGAAGAACGTAAAGCCAGCTGAGCTTTTACCTGAGGCTAAAGAAATCTCAGTACTAAAAGAGATTATGTCCGGTGACCCAGTTCGTATAGCGCTATCAGTTCTGCTTGGTTTCATCATCGGTGCCATTTTTATGGTGGTTTTCAATGATGATGTTGTGAAGTCTTGGTCTAATTTTGGTGCTGACCCTAACTATGCACTTTCAACTGTTTGGTGGACTATCCAGGATGGCTATGGGGCTTTGTTCTCAGGATCTATATACAACCTGAATGCAGATAACTTCATTGATGGCATTAGACCTATAACTGAAACACTTAGATTCGCAGCTCCACTGATCATGGCTGGTCTTGCAGTGTCTCTTACTTTCAGAGTTGGACTTTTCAACATCGGTGCTACCGGTCAGATCATGGCTGGTCTTGCAGGTGCAACATTTGTGTCAACCCGTCTACACATGCCACAGATCCTTCACATGCTGGTTGCCGTTCTAGCTGCTGTGCTCTGTTCGATGGTCTGGGGAATCATCGTCGGTATCTTGAAAGCTCGAACTGGAGCTCACGAAGTTATCGTGACCATCATGCTCAACTATGTTGCAACTGACCTCTTCACTTATTTATTGCGAGAGCCAAACTTGCTGCTAGAAACAAATGGCGGTGGAACACCTAAGTCAGATCGGCCAGATTCAACTGCCATGATGGGGGCGCTGCTAGGCCCTGAATTCAAGGTGAACTACGGTTTGATTTTTGCTGTCATTGCAGTTTTTGCTTACTGGTGGCTAATGGAGAGATCAACTTTTGGTTTCAGATTCCGTATGGTTGGACACAACGCATCAGCAGCAAGAGCTGCTGGTATCAAGGTTGAAAATACTTTCGTTTGGGCTCTTGCCATATCTGCTGCTTTTGCAGGTCTTGCCGCGGCTAACCAAGGTTTGACTATCGACGGTGGTCTGACCACATCTATCGAAGCTGGAATTGGTTTCGATGCCATTACCGTGGCTCTGCTAGGTGGTTCTAGAGCAGGTGGAGTAGTGATGGCAGGGGTACTCTTTGGAGCTTTCAAGGCTGGG
>WLIC01000044.1 GCA_009702405.1 Actinomycetota bacterium | reverse complement strand
CGGCAGCCATCGACACTGGGCTAGCTGCCAAGCTAAAAACGCTGGCTAAACCAAAGGCTAAAAATGAGTTGAGCGCTTTAGTGAAACTGGTGCCCATAGAAACTCCATCTGATCAACTGTTGTCAGATTTCATCCTATTTATTGCAGAAAACCATAAATGGCAGGAGATTCGCTTAAGCGAATACGCGATTTATAGCGGAAAATAAGGCTTTTGCTAGAGTAGCTCGACTACTTAACTGCGTATTCCGAACAGACTTGAGCGACTTTCTCTTTGGCGGCAGCGGTCTGCACCTGATACTGATTCAAAGTAGCTTCATCAATCTCAGTGTTCAAAAGCGAATAGTACTGACGTGAAATTGTAGAGAAATTAATAAAAGCATTCTTCACAGATTCTGTGCCAGAGCTTTCACCAAACACCATTATTTGTGACAGGAAGATTAGAACATCATCGTCAGTTTCGGGTAGTTCTATAGCTGCATAGTTATTGCACTGCGTTCTATCTAGAGATCGCTTAGCTGCATTTATTGAACCTAGCGAAACTCCAATCGCCAAAATAGCCAAAACTGCTCCGGCATAGATGAAGTATCTATTTCTAACTTTGTCAGTCACCTTGTCGACATCAGCAGCTGAACGAATGATCAGTGCAGCTGTCACATTCAAAGCAACTGCTAAGAATGTGCAGAGGAAAACCACAACTAGTAACTCTGGTTTGGTGAAACGGAACAAACGATAGAAAGCGCCTAACACTTCAAAATAGTTTCTATCTGAGTACTTGACGGCGATTGGGATGCTCAAGAGAAAAGGCATTACCAGCAATAAACCAGCTGGAATCAGAGCTAACCAAATCTTCACTCTGAAGTTCATTCTTGTTGCTGTAAGACCTGCCGTGATTAGGTTCAAGATAAAGAAGATCAAATACAACGCAACGAAGCTCTTGAGCTCTATGCCGTATTCGGCATACTCCTCTGTGTTAAGAACACCTAGATACTCCCCTAGTGGAAGCCAGTAACTGATAGGCCAAAAGATTAAGGCTGATGCTAGACCCAATAAAAGGGCTGCCCTGAACTGTCGAATACGATTTAGCACTTTTGTTCTCCTAAAGACACGTTGAGTTAAGCCTAGCCTGACTAGAAACTGGCAGAATAGGCGTGATGAAAGACTTAACTGGTAAAACCGCCCTAATCACTGGAGCTAGCTCAGGACTAGGCGAAAGCTACGCTCTAGAGCTAGCTGAGCGTGGGGCCAAGGTTGTTCTGGTCGCTCGCAGAGCAGACCGCCTCAGGGGTCTAGCTGACCAAATAGCCGCTAAGCACGGCATCTACGCTGCCACAGTACTTCCAATGGATCTAAGCGTCAAAGACGCTGCCTCAACGCTTGCCAAAGTCCTCAAAGGCCGTGGCACCCAAGTGGACATTCTGGTCAATAATGCTGGCTTTGGTCACACCATCGACTTCATTGACGAGGACAACAAGTCCATTGTTGATGAGCTGACAGTAAACGTTCACACCCTTGTTGAACTTACCCATGCTTTCCTACCTGGCATGGTTGAACGTAAAAACGGCATCGTGATCAACATCGCCTCAACCGCTGCTTTCCAATCTTTGCCATACATGGCTGTCTATGGGGCTACTAAAGCTTTTGTGCTTTCCTTCACTGAAGCTCTCTGGGGTGAAACCAGAAGATCTGGAGTTAAGGTTCTAGCTGTTTGCCCAGGACCTACTGCAACCGAATTCTTTGATGCAGGTGGAAGCTCTCCTGCCCTTGGCAAGATGATTCGCACTCGTGAAGACGTAATCAAAACAACCTTCAAAGCTCTAGAGAAGAAAAGATCTCCTGGCTCTGTTATTGATGGTGGCGTAAATAAACTAACTGCTATTTCAAGTAGATTCTTCACCCGCAGGTTTGCCATCAAACTGGCTGCTAGAGTGATGAACCCAAATAAGAAGAGCTAGTAGTTAGCCTCAAGGCTAAAAGCATTTGATAATGCGCGATACCAAGCGCTATTCGGTAAATCAAATCTCTGCCAACTAGCATCAGGGTCTTTAATTTCCATAGTCGTAGATCCACCACCATCAAGCAACACTGCATCTGTAGCACCAAGAGACATTAACCATTTCGCCATTTGATCTGCGGTTGAACCACCTTGGCGCATTCCCATATCTGCTGCATCTGCACCACGGCTAGAAGCCATCAACCAAACTTGACCATCCTGGTTCCAACCGATTGCAGAACGTGGGCGGAACTCTTTACTGTGCATTGCACATATCCAAACAAATTTGCCATTCTCAACAATCTTCGGACCTCGACCAGCGGCATTAATAAAGTTAGCTCCAGTTGAAGATCGGTAACCTCTTGAGATGGTTACAACGTCCCCTGCTTTGAATCTCAGAGCAGCTGTTGCAGTGTCTCCCTTAGCTTGCAGGATGTATCCACCAGCATCTACTTTTGTGAAGTAACCCTGACGGTAAACATTTCGAACAATGAGTTTCCCCGTTGCATCTGGAGTGATTCGTAGTGTTACCCTTCCAGATCTTGTGGTGTCTGAATATTCACTGTCAAATAATGTTGCACCGGTAGCACTTAGTGGACCAAAGTTATATGCATCGATTGAAACCGTATTAGTAGCACTTGAAATACTTCCTGCTGGAGCTACAGTATCGGCAACCATCCTGGTTTCATATTGAGGCGCTGGAGCTAAAGTGACCTTGGCAATCTTCTTCAGAGCAAACTTGGCAAAGGTTGCAGCGTATTTGCCTCTAACCTGAATAACAGTTCCCAACTTCTTTGAGACAGCTGCGCCGTTCGGGTAAACCTTGTAAATCTTGCCGCTCTTAATTACGACTGTGACCTGACCCTTAGGGGTCACATCATTCATGAAGTTTTGACCATAAACAACTATCGAGTTATTACTTGGCTTTAGTTGGTTCACGCCAGTAACCAGATACTTCTTATTAGCAACAGTTACTGTCCCTGAGCCACGGTAACCCTTGCTTGGCACTACCGTTTTCTTGATAAGGCCAATCACGCCGGTAGAACCAGGTGGGGAATAAATCATGTGGCTATCTTCGAGCATGGCATTCCAAGGTCCATTGCCATCGAAATAATCGCCATTGAGAGAGGCAATCGCCTTTTCACCGGTGACCGAAAGCATTCTCAGGTCCTGTGTATCTGGGATGCTCCAATGCAGAATTCCAAAAGAGATATTTCGAAGGTTTCCAGTAGCCACAGAGACTCTGGTTCCCAAAGGTGAAAGAGAAGCGTTAGTGGCATCCGATCCTGGTTGCCATTGCCAAGCCTGAGCCGAGACTCCATAGTCTAAAGATTTGGACTCAACTAAATGAGCAGGATTCAGAGCTGGTGTTGAAATGCAATCAGAATTAGCTGCATTAGCACTTACCGCTCCGGATAGAACGAGCAGGGCAACGGAAGCTACTGCAATGCCACGAAATGTGCTTCGCATGCCTCACCACCGTTTCCTAATTCTTAATAGAAGCCTATAAGGGCCTGAAGGTAGGCTCTACTTATGTTAACAAAGCATTTAGCCAACCGTCTAGCCGCTTTGATTATCATCGTCATGGCTGGGAGTTCGCTGAACTCAGGTATAGCCCAAGCAACCCCAAACTACATTGAAGGCACCGACGCAGGCGCGGTGATCTTCAACCCACTTCAAGTCAGCAGAATCTCTTTGAAGATGTCCGATTCCGATTACAACTCGATGCGGTGGCCCAATGTCAGCTGGGATAACGAGGGTGATTGGCGGGAGACCCAGATGCGGTTCACGTTGGGGTCTAAAACCTACGGGCCTTACCGAGTTGGTGTTCACCTCAAAGGCGCTTGGGGTTCATGGCGAGACATAACTGGCAAAGCTGCTTTCAAAATCAAAATGGATGCCTTTGTGAAAGGCCAATCTCTCTTTGGCATTACCAAAATGACTCTAAACAACATGGTGCAAGACGGTAGCTATATTCACGAGGTGCTCACCTATCGGCTATTCAGGGCAGTCGGTGTTCCAGCTCCAAGAACAGGTTTTGCAGATGTGACACTAAATGGCATTGACTATGGTCTTCATCTAAATGTTGAAACAGTAAATCCCGAGATGCTAAAACGCTGGAACATAACAAGCAGTCAGATGGTCAAAGGTGCCGTGCCGACCTTCCCTGACTTCTGGCCCGGTGTTGAGCCTAATTTTGCTATTGAGAGCGGGATAAAAACCTCATACACAATGCTCACAAAATTAATTGACGCCAACCAACTAGAAGGCGATGCTTGGTGGGATGAAATACAAAAGGTTGCCGACATAAAAGAAATGACTTTGGAGTGGGCAACAGAAATATATACAGGTCACTGGGATGGTTACGTCCGTAACAGAAACAATTACTTTGTGAACTTTGATGAATCTGGTAAAGCAATCATGCTCCCTTGGGGAACCGATCAAACTTGGAATGGCTCATACAGCTACTTTGAGTCAGCAGGACTAATGCTGAACAAATGCTTTGGTTCAACTGAATGCACTGAAATGTATCAGCAATCAATGGCTAGAGTGGCCAACAAAGCTAAGGCCCTAGAACTACCTCAGATGGCTGCAAGAGTTAGTTCTGCCATCAGAAATTCGGTGACTGAAGATGCTTTCGGTCCAGGCCTAGATAATGCCCAAGGCGCACAAAGCTGGACTGTGATGCAATTGAATTCACAACAAGAGCTTTTATCATCAATGACCACACCATGGGACACGAGCCTAAGACATGTATCTATCAACGGGATCAAACGTGATGCAGATACTGTGATTACCCTTGAGCCTGGCACCAGGAGCGTCAGGCTTGGTCTCTTCCCTAGCCAGACTGGTGCAACCACAGCCATACAGCCAATAGGCACTTTCAAAGCAGGTCTGAATTCAGCTTATGTCAGGGTGATCTCTGCAGATGGCATGCACAACAACATTGAAAAGGTGATGTTCTACGTTCTAACAAAGAGAACTAATGTCACAAAGGTAAGTTTTACTCCTGGTAAAAACACCCTTACTTCTGAAGGTAAACAGATTGCAGATGCACTTGCAGTTAAGTACCAAGGCTCAGACAGCCTGACTCTTGCGATAAGCCTTGCTAAGAACCAACCAGGAGCTAAAGCCCTTCTAGAGCAGAGAACAACAACTCTTCTGGCTGCGCTTAGATTACATGGCATTGTGCCAGTCAAGGTAACACAGACTCTCGTTGCAACTGGCTCAACAAATTCACTCACAGTAACTGGTAGTTACCGAAACTGATCTCCCGTTAAAGCAAAATGCCTCTGGTTACCCAGAGGCATTTCACAATTCATTTTTAGTAGTAGTAAATAACTACTGTTGTACCCTTTTGGCTTGAGGCACCAGCAATTAGGTCATACTTCAATGTCTTCAGACCAGCAATCTTTATAGCGTTCTTGTCTGTTGTGAAGAACTTTTGAACCGCTGCTGCACGAGCAGGACCAGCTGTTGGCTTGTCCTTCTTGATCAAGAAGTTATTCGTAATAGTTACCTTCGCAACTTTAGCCTTAGCAGTGGTCAGAGTCTTGATTGCGCCCACGAGGACTGCGTTACCAGCCTTGTTTGCCTTGGCGTCAACTGCAACGATGCCTACCTTAGGGAAACCAACCACAATGGTTAGAACTGCCTTAGGCACAACCACGGTAACTCTGTATTCAGCAGTTGAACCATCTTCAGCGGTAACAGTAATCACAGCTGTGTTTAGACCAACTACTAATTCGTCGGTACCTGAAACTTCAAACAATGCAAATTCACTGTTAGTTTCAGCATCTAGTTCTGCTGAGGTATCGCCCTTAGCAACAACATAAGTTGAACCAACTGGAACTGTAACTCCGTTGATCTTGAAAGCCT
>WLIC01000043.1 GCA_009702405.1 Actinomycetota bacterium | reverse complement strand
TGCAACCATGGCGAAAGCGGCAAGAGTTCCAGCAATACCTGCAACAGCAAATCTCTGCCCAGTCTTACGAAGACGCATTGAACCTAAGAGACCCACGACAATACCGGCAATGATCAAAGGTAGTGAACCAGCGTTCAAACCTAAGCCTCTAGGGTCTTTGGTGCCAAGAGGTGCAACATCTTCAACTGCAAAGTTGATCACTTGAATGCCATTAGCGGCTGTCAGCTGAGCGCCTAACTGAACACTCATAGATGTGAGGATTTGAGTCATAGCAGGAGAAGCACCAGAAGCAACAAGCATCTGAGGTGTTTGGGTTAGCACAAGTGCTCCATATACTTCACGCTGAGCAATAGCTGCCTTGGCAGCATCAAGATCCTTGTATTCAATGAAATTGAAAACACCTGGCTGCTGTTCTTCGAACTGAACCTTCAATCCTTGAATCAAACCAGGCTGCACAGCTGTTACACCAACAGGAATGTTCTTAGGGGTTGAAGTTGCAACTGGCCAAGCAAAGATGGTGAGGATAGCGCTAACAATCACAGTTACCATAACTGAGATTTGAATGACTGGGGCCATGAACTTCACTGCAGGTGATGCAGCTGGCAATTCTTTTACATCTGACACGATAGATCTCCTAGTAGTTGATTACTCGTGTAAGTCTGCCAGCGCAGAGTCTTTTTTCTGGGACGTTTTAGAACTCGACTGTATAGAATGGGAACAATTTAGTGCAGACTAGGAGACTCAAAAATGGTTCACAAAGGTGACGCGAGCAATGCGGCAGTCAGAGCTTTACTTACATTGGTGGGAGAGAGGCACGACTTAGCCGTTTTTGGTACACCACCTGGTGAGCTAAGGGATAAAAAACTAAAGCAACGCCTAGCTGCAGAATTCAATAACCAATGCGTCTATTGCGAGACGCATTTGTCAGGCAAGATGGAAGTTGATCATGTTATTCCTATGAATCAAAAATCTCTCGGTTTACACATGTATGGCAATCTTGTCCCAGCCTGCACAGAGTGCAACAGGGCCAAAAAATCCAAGAGCTTGGGAGAGTTTCTGGAGAAACATAAGATTCGTAATTCGACCCAATTGAAAAACAAAATAGAAGCGCGTGCAAGAAGATTTGGAGTCACTGAGCCTTCTGACGCTCTAAAGGGTTTGGTAGCAAACCTTTACCTTGATGTAGGGAGTTTGGTCGTTAAACAGGCGGAGAGCATTTTGAAGACTCTTCCTGAGCCAAGCACTGCAACCAAAGCTGAGGCGAAGAAAATTCAAAAGAAGTCTGATTATGACTTCTCCGAGATCTCAAAGAAGTTCCCCATAGGTTCATGGGTTAATGCAGTCAAAGATGATCTTGTTGGGGAAGTAGTTGATTACAGCTTGGAAGGCCCTATCGGTAAAAGAACCCCATACGTTAAGTTCATTGTCTTGGATACTGGCGCAAAGGTGAGACGTGCCCCATCACAACTCAATCCAATTAAGAGCCCCTATAGAGCCAAATAACTAGTAGGCGTATTTCCCAACAAGCCTCACAGCTCCACCATCAACGCCTTTAGCGCCTTGGATGTATCCTTCTAGGCTGCAGTCGGTTGATTCGACTATGCCTAGGTGCCAGGTGTTAACTCCTGAGTTGATTAGCTGCTGTTGAATCTCTTTAGCTTTGTCTGCTTTGACTATTACTGCAAAGCCAAGTCCTAGGTTCCAGGTTGATTCAACCTGAGTTAGATCTAGGTTTGCCCAAGAGGTTAGTACTTGGAAAACATCTAATGGTTTCCAAGTGCTTCTATCAACATCAAGTGTTGTGTTCTTAGGTAAGACTCGAGCTAGGTTAGCTGCAATGCCACCACCGGTGATATGACTCATAGCTTTAACTGATGAACCAAGTTCACTTTCAAGAAGTGTGTTTAGAACTCCGGTGTATAGACGTGTTGGTTCAAGAAGCACTTCACCTAGAGATACATTTCCGAACTCTTGAACTGTCTTGGTGTAATCAAGTTTGCTCTCTGCAATGATCTTTCTAACCAGTGAATAACCATTTGAATGCAGTCCACTTGATTCAAGCCCTAGAACAACATCGCCAACCTGAACCTTGTTAGGTCCCAGTAGTTTGCTGTATTCAACTGCACCAACAGCAGCCCCTGCTACGTCATACTCATCTGCTTTGAGTAAGCCAGGGTGCTCTGCTGTTTCTCCACCAATAAGTGCTACGCCAACTTGAGCACAAGCTTTAGCAATACCTGAAACAATGTCTGCGATGCGTTCTGGCACTACCTTGCCGGTGGCAATGTAATCAGTCATGAACATGCTCTTGGCACCAACAACAACGATGTCGTCAACAACCATGCCGACTAGGTCTTGGCCGATGGTGTCATGTTTATCAATAGCTTGAGCAATAGCAACCTTGGTGCCAACACCATCGGTTGAGGTGGCTAGTAACGGTCTTTCAAAGTTTTTTAGAAACGAAACATCAAACATTCCAGCAAAACCACCAAAGCCACCAACAACCTTGTCGTTCAAGGTTCCTTTGATGGATTTCTTCATTAGCTCAACTGCTAGATCTCCAGCTTCAGTGTCAACACCTGATTGAGCGTAAGCATCGTTAGTCATTAGATGCTTTCACTGATACATCCAGAGGAATCTCTTTATCTGACGGTCGCTCTAACAGGTTCTTACCTAATCTGTCTTCAGCAGGTAATTCGATTGGGTATGTTCCTGTGAAGCAAGCTGTGCAGAGCTGTTTCTCTTCTTGGTTGGTTGAAGCTACCATGCCATCTTTAGATAGGTAACCCAAAGAATCAGCGCCAATAGATTGTCTAACCTCATCAACACCTAAACCAGTTGCAATAAGTTCTGCACGGGTAGCAAAGTCAATTCCATAGAAACAAGGCCAAGTAATAGGAGGTGAAGAGATTCTGACGTGGATCTCAGCAGCTCCTGCTTCTCTAAGCATTGCAACCAATGCTCTTTGAGTGTTACCTCTAACAATCGAGTCATCAACAACGATGATTCTCTTACCTCTGATTTGTTCCTTTAGAGGGTTTAGCTTGAGTCGAATACCGCGCTGACGAATAGTTTGTGATGGCTGAATAAATGTTCTACCAACATAAGCATTCTTTACTAGACCATGACCAAAAGGAATGCCTGACTCTTGGCTATAACCAATAGCTGCAGGAGTTCCTGATTCAGGAGTTGGAATAACCATGTCTGCTTCAACTGGATACTCTCTAGCTAACGTTCTACCCATCTCAACTCTTGAGTCATAGACGACTCTGCCATTGATGGTGGTATCTGGTCTTGCTAGATAAACATATTCAAAAACACAACCGGCTCTTTTAGTTTCAGCAAATCTTGTTGAACGCAAACCATGCTCATCAATTGCAATAAGTTCACCTGGTTCAACTTCACGAACATAACTAGCACCGACAATATCTAGTGCTGCTGTTTCAGAAGCAACAACCCAACCACGTTCTAATCTTCCTAGAACTAGAGGTCTGACACCTTGAGGATCTCTCGCTGCATACAAAGTGGTTTCATCCATGAAGACTAGGCAGTATGCGCCTTTTACTTTAGGGAGTAATTCAAGAGCAGTTGCCTCTAGAGTGTGATCTAGATCTCCAGCAAGTAATGCAGTTAGAACAGCTGTGTCAGTGGTGTTACCACCGGTAATTTCATTTTCAGCTTGGTCAGGATATTTAAGTTTCAACATCTCTAAAAGTTCTGTGGTGTTGATTAGGTTTCCGTTGTGACCTAGAGCAACAGTTCCAGAAGATGTTCTACCAAGAGTTGGCTGAGCATTACGCCAAGAAGAAGAACCAGTAGTTGAATATCTGGTGTGACCTACAGCAATGTGTCCAACAAGAGATTCAAGGGAAGATTCAGAGAAGACTTGAGAGACAAGGCCCATGTCTTTATAGACAAGAATCTTCTTGCCATCAGAGGTAGCAATACCAGCTGACTCTTGTCCACGGTGTTGTAAAGAGTAAAGACCAAAGTAAGTGAGCTTAGCTACTTCTTCCCCAGGTGCCCACACACCAAATACGCCACATTGATCTTGCGGTCCCTTTTCATCGGGTAGCAAATCATGATTCAGTAGTCCATCGCCACGAAGCAAGGGCAGGTCCTCTGTATGTAAGGGGTGCGGTGGGCTGTAAAACCAAAGGTTTGGACGTCAATGTCGCCAAATCTTCGGCGCTACAACACAAGTTTAGTGGACTATTTGTTGCTTACTTTCTTAGCCTGTGCAGTCTTTGTGCTCTTTGTTGTGAGGCCATCTACGATGGCTGCAACAGCAATACCTAGCCCAGCTCCTAGCCCTAAGCAATAGACCAATAGCTGAGTTATAAAGCCAGCAGTCTTGCCATCAGAGCCTGAAATAGTCAGTGAAAGAACGATAGCGACCACAGCCCCTAATGCAATGCCTGAAAGCATGAAGGGGATGTATTTAGGTGCTCGACGGATCTTTACCGTCTCGGTCTTATCTTTGGACATGCTTTAACGCTAACGGTAAAACTTCAGCTAAAGACGCTCTGACCCCACTTGCGGAAACCTTATGTTCCGCCAATGCCTTATCCCAAGCTAAATAACCAACAGCAAGATCAAACCAAACTCGAGGGCTAATCTCGACAACGTTAGGAGGTGTCCCTCTGGTATGCCTAGGTCCTTCAATGCACTGAGTGGCCCCTAGTGGTGGCACTCTAACTTCAACTGAATTACCAGGCGCTACTTCAGCTAGTTCTTCTAGTAGATACCGAATAGCAGTAATAAAAACTGCATCGGTATCAGACATATTCTCTTTAGCCTGAATTACTGAATTAACAGCAGCAACCCCGTCTTGATGAGAGATCCGTCTTCTAGCCATATAGATAGGTTAGTCGCCTGTATATAACTGGAGCACAAAAATCCCAGTCCTGAGAAACTCTCTTTGCTGGAAAGACTGCATGGCCGGTCTAGCCAGAGATAAAACAAAACCCCCAGCGGAATCTGGGGGTAATGTTTGACCTCTTGACGAGGGCCGAATCGGAAAAAAGCTCCGAACGTTCTACGTTTTGAGTATCTCATAATTATTTGCTTTTTGGAATAGTTATGCACTTCCGGTTCGGCCCTCCCCTTAGTCCATGCCTTACGGGAGGACAACAGATGAGTAAAGCTCATATCGTTGTTCTGGTTCTGACGTTGGTGAAAATAATCATTGTGATTATCGAAGCCATAATCAAGATCAGGTAAGAACCAAGTAAGCCCCGGTGCAAACATCGGGGCTTACCCCATATGGCTGTTTATAACTTTCACCAGAATTATTGATAAATGTAAAACTGCATCTGCTCGACTAAAACGCATGGGTTGGTTTAGCCAGAGATGAAATAAAGCCCCCGGCACGAACCAGGGGCTTTATTTGAACCTCTTGACGAGGGTCGAATCGGAAGGAAACTACGAATCCACTTGTGGTTAAGAGTATAAGTAAAACTAATTGATTTTGGAATAGTTTTACACCTTCCGGTTCGGCCCTTCCTTTGGTCCATGCCTTACGGGAGGACAACAAATGAGTAAAGCTCATATCGTTGTTCTGGTTCTGACGTTGGTGAAGATAGTCATAGTGATTATTGAAGCCATAATCAAGATCAGGTAAGAACCAAGTGAGCCCCGGTGCCTCAAGCATCGGGGCTCACCCCAACCTCGATAAACTTGCAGTAATGAAAATCTTGGTTTTAGGTGCAGGTGCTCGCGAACACGCGATCATCAAAGCTCTTATAAGAACTGGGACTGCACCTGAGAACATCAGCTGTGCCCCAGGTAACGGTGGCATCAGCCAAGAAGTTACCTGCATTGCCCTAAACCCTAATGACCCAACTGCAGTTACTAATTGGGCAACAGAACACCCAACAGACCTAGTCATAATCGGG
>WLIC01000042.1 GCA_009702405.1 Actinomycetota bacterium | reverse complement strand
TCCATCTTGAAATCAGGAATCCCGTAGCGAAGTAGTCCACCGATTCGGTCATCCTTTTCATAAACGGCAACAGTGTGACCTGCACGGGTTAGTTGCTGAGCAGCTGCTAAACCAGCTGGGCCTGAGCCAACAACTGCAACAGTCTTGCCAGTCATACGCTCAGGTGCGTGAGCCTCGACCCAGCCTCTATCAAGAGCTTGATCGATAATCGATGCTTCAATTTCTTTAATGGTTACTGGTGGTTGGTTGATACCCAGCACACAAGAACTTTCACAAGGTGCAGGACAAAGCTTTCCAGTGAACTCAGGGAAGTTATTCGTAGCGTGCAATCTCTCAATAGCACCTCTGCCATCTTGACGCCAGGTGAGATCGTTCCATTCAGGAATCAAGTTTCCCAGCGGACAACCTTGGTGACAGAAAGCAATGCCACAGTCCATGCAACGACCAGCCTGCTGCTTTAGAACTGCAGGGTCACGATCTTCATAAACTTCACGCCAATCCTTGATACGAACCTCAATCGGACGACGTTTCGCTGTTTCCCTCTCGGTAACTTTTAGAAATCCACGTGGATCAGCCACGAGCACTCACCTCCAGGATTCGAGACCAAATTTTTGGTGAATCCAAGGCCTCACCCGCGAGGGTGGCCTGACGCTGGATTTCAAGGACAGCTGCATAATCTCTTGGCAGTACCTTGGTGAAATCTTTCACGCTGCTCTCAAAGTTTTCCAAAAGCTTCTTAGCCAGCTTTGAACCAGTCTCTTGTGCGTGCGTTTCAAGTAAAGTCCTAAGAGAAATCGCATCTGCATCAGTTAGTGGCATGAGATCAACTTCCCCGTCACTTAGAGCACTGTGGTTAACATGGTCAGCTCGAAGCTTATAGATGAAGGCATGACCACCAGACATACCAGCAGCAAGGTTTCTTCCAGTCTTACCAAGAATTACTGCAACACCTCCGGTCATGTATTCAAGTGCGTGATCGCCAACACCTTCAACAACAGCTGTTGCTCCAGAGTTTCTAACGAGGAATCTCTCCCCGACGATACCGCTAATAAACATAGAACCACTTGTAGCACCGTAACCAATTACGTTTCCAGCAATGACGTTCTGCTCAGCAGGATAGACAGAACTATCAGCAGGCTTCACAACTATGTATCCACCGGATAGACCCTTACCGACGTAGTCGTTTGAGTCTCCAGACAGGGTTAGCTTGATTCCCTTAGGAACGAAGGCTCCGAATGATTGACCCGCAGCACCGGCGACATGGATGTCGATAGTTCCCTCAGGCAAACCTTCCACGCCATATCTCTTGGTTACTTCGTGACCGAGCATTGTTCCAACTGCTTGAGCTGTGTTGGTGATTGGTAGCTCGATTGTTACTGGTTGCGCATCTTCAAGTGCTTTAACGCTTGCTGCGATTAGCTGGTGATCGAAGTGCTCCCCAAGTTGGTGGTCCTGGTAAGTGAATCGACGAAGCGGTCCGGTGTTAGGAGCTGGTGCTGCCAAGATCGGAGTAAGGTCGAGACCATCTGCCTTCCAGTGACTGATTGCTCTGTTGGCATCAAGCAGTTCACTGTGGCCAATTGCCTCATCTAGAGACCTAAAGCCAAGAGAAGCTAAATACTCTCTAACTTCTTCTGCTAGGAACATGAAGAAGTTCTCAACGTGTTCAGCTTGACCGGTGTATCTTGCACGAAGATCTGGGTTCTGCGTTGCAACTCCAACTGGGCAGGTGTCTAGATGACAAACCCTCATCATTACGCAACCAGATACAACTAGCGGTGCTGTTGCAAATCCAAATTCTTCTGCACCTAACAGTGCAGCAATCATCACATCTCGTCCAGTCTTCATTTGACCGTCAACCTGCACTGAGACACGATCGCGAAGACCATTCACCATAAGAGTTTGTTGAGCTTCTGCTAGTCCTAGCTCCCAAGGAGTTCCAGCGTGCTTGAGAGAGTTCAGCGGTGAAGCTCCAGTGCCACCATCGTGACCTGAAACTAAGATGACATCCGCCTTGGCTTTAGCAACACCTGCTGCAACAGTTCCGATGCCTACCTGGCTTACAAGCTTGACGTGAATTCTTGCTTGTGAGTTCGCTCGCTTCAAGTCGAAGATTAGTTGCTTTAGATCTTCAATTGAATAGATGTCGTGATGCGGAGGTGGCGAAATCAAACCAACACCAGGAGTTGAATGTCTAGTTGAAGCAATCCACGGATAAACCTTGTTCGGTGGAAGTTGACCACCTTCACCAGGCTTAGCTCCCTGCGCCATCTTGATCTGAATGTCATCAGCGTGAGTTAAATACATGCTGGTAACACCGAAACGTCCAGAGGCAACTTGCTTGATAGAAGATCGTCTCGCTGGGTCTAGTAATCTCTCGACATCTTCCCCACCCTCACCAGTATTTGATTTAGCACCGAGGTTGTTCATTGCTATTGCCAAGGTTTCATGTGCCTCAGGAGAAATAGACCCATAGGACATGGCTCCAGTTGAGAAGCGCTTGACTATTTCACTGGCCGGTTCAACTTCACTTAGAGAAACTGGTGGTCTAACACCCTCACGAAGCATGAACAAACCACGCAGAGTCATCAACCGCTCTGCTTGATCATCAACTAATTTTGTGTATTCACGGAAGATGTCAAAACGCTTCGTTCTAGTTGCATGCTGCAACTTGAATACTGTCTCAGGGTTGAAAAGGTGTGGTGGACCTTCACGACGCCACTGATATTCGCCACCGACTTCTAATTCCTCATGTGGACGAGTTGCTCGTTCAACTGGGTAAGCACTTGAGTGACGTGCAGCAATTTCTGCTGCAATGACTTCCATGCCGATTCCGCCAAGTTGACTTGTGGTGCCAGTGAAGTAAGCGTCAACAAACTCTTGAGATAAACCAATGGCTTCAAAACATTGTGCACCTGAGTAAGAAGATACTGTCGAGATTCCCATCTTCGACATAATCTTTAGGACACCTTTACCAAGACCCTTGATGAGGTTCTTGGTAGCTGTTTCAACTGTGATGCCTTGAATGGTTCCGTTGCGAACCATGAGCTCGACTGATTCCATCGCAAGATACGGGTTGATTGCGGCTGCACCGTAACCGATTAGAGCTGCTACATGGTGAACCTCACGTACGTCCCCTGCTTCAACAACCAAGCCAACCTTGGTTCTGTTACCTGACCTAATCAGATGATGATGGACAGATGAAGTGAGAAGCAAAGAAGGAATAGGAGCGAGTTCACGGTTGCTGTCGCGATCTGAGACAACAATGAAGTTGCAACCAGCGGCAACAGCTTCGTCTAACTCTAGACAAATCTCTCTTAGTCGCTCTGCTAGTGCTTCTTCGCCTTCGTCAACTCTGTATAGACCTCTAACAACATGAGACTTACCAATACCGGCATCCTCAGAGTATTTGATCTTAGATAGCTCATCGTTTGAGATAACTGGGAAATCCAAGATGACCATACGAGCGTGCTCAGGGGTTGCTTCAAGGAGGTTCTGTTCAGGTCCGATGCCAACGCTCAGAGAGGTGACAATCTCTTCGCGAATTGAATCAAGCGGAGGGTTAGTTACCTGGGCGAACTGTTGCACAAAGTAGTCAAAGAGCAACCTAGGTTTTGTGCTCAATGCTGCAATAGGTGTATCAGAACCCATGGCACCTAGAGGCTCTGCCCCAGCTCTAGCCATAGGAGCAATCAACATGCGCAGGTCTTCTTCGGTGTAACCGAAGGTGCGTTGTCTTCTGCTTACTGAGTTTTTTGTGTGAGCAACATGCTCACGGTCAGGAAGATCTTTTAGGTTGATGCGGTTATCTTTGAGCCACTGTCCCCAAGGTTCACTCGCAGCAATTTCTGCTTTGATTTCCTCATCATCGATTAGACGACCACTAGCAGTGTCAGCTAAGAACATGCGTCCTGGCTGCAGTCTTCCCTTGCGAACGATTCGACTTGGATCAATGTCAACAACACCAATTTCAGAAGCAAGAATTACTAAGCCATCTTCGGTGACGATGTAACGACCTGGTCTTAGACCATTTCTATCCAATGTTGCACCAACAAGTGAGCCATCAGTGAAAATAACTGCTGCAGGACCATCCCAAGGTTCCATCAGCATCGAGTGATACTCGTAGAACTCTCGTAGCTGAGGAGACATGTCTGTTTGTTTTTCCCAAGCTTCTGGAATCATCATCATCATTGCGTGTGGCAGAGATCTACCTGAAAGAACTAGTAGCTCCAATACTTCATCGAATGAAGCTGAGTCGCTTCCACCTGGAGTAATCACTGGCTTTAGTGCTTCTAAATCTTGATGCAATGCAGAGGCAAGTCTGGCTTCTCTTGCGCGCATCCAGTTTCTGTTTCCCTTAACGGTGTTAATCTCGCCGTTGTGAGCAATCATTCGATAAGGGTGAGCTAGCGGCCATGACGGAAAAGTGTTAGTCGAAAAACGTGAGTGAACTAGAGCAAGCTTTGATTCAAATCTCTCATCACTCAGATCTGGATAGAACGGCTCTAGTTGAAGAGTTGTGACCATACCCTTGTAGACGATTGTTCGTGCTGACAAAGAAGGATGGTAAACCTTTAGCTGACGCTCAGACTTTCTACGCAATAGATACAGCGCTCGTTCAAAATCATCACCTGTTAGTCCATTTGATGATTCAACGAATACCTGAACAATCTGAGGCATAGCTGCTTTGGCAAGATCTCCAAGAACCGAATCATCTGTTGGAACAGTTCTAATTCCCAAAAGTTTGAGGGATAGCTGCTCTGCCAACTTTGCAAATGAAGCTTCGAATGATCTTGAGTCGCCATCTACTTCCAAGAAGACAAGTCCTGCACCATAAGTTCCAACGCTAGGCAATTCGAAGTCTGTTACCGCTCTTAGGAACCGGTCAGGCATCTGGGTGATAATTCCAGCACCGTCACCAGTTCCTTCGTCTGAGCCAACGGCTCCACGGTGTTCCAAGTTTCTAAGTGCTGTAAGCGCTGTGTCGATGATGTCGTGACCTGCACTACCGCGCAAGGTGGCGACCATGGCTAAACCACAGGCGTCCTTGTCGCGAGCTGGGTCGTATAAACCAGACGCAGCAGGAGCGGTGTTCAACCGCTCAAACGGCGAAAGATTCGACATGTCGAACTCCATTCATTAATTGCTAAATGGGGACGACAATGGCCCGCTAATAGGGATTTAGAGTATTTACTCTTGGTCTGAAGACTCTTTAGATTCTACCTCAGGGGTAGCTTTCTTAGAAGCCTTTACAGGCTGAGGCCTAGCGCTGCGACCTGGCAGATAGCCAGTCTCTTCAACGCCAGTGTGCCTTGCATACTGGATTCTAAGGAGCGCTAGGCCGACTAGGAAAGCTATAACTGCTGACCACTGGTTAGTTCTAAGGCCTAGGAACACATCGCTTGGATCTAGGCGGATACCTTCAATGAAGAAGCGTCCTAGTGAGTACCACATTAGGTAAGCGGCAAACATGCGACCCCATCTGAGGTTAAATCTGCTCTCCAGTAACAGCAATACTGCAATGCCTAGGAGTGACCAAAGAGATTCGTAAAGGAATGTTGGGTGGAACAGGATTCCCTCAGGAAGCCCATTTGGATAATTCGGGTTTGCCCATGGAATCTCTAATCCCCAAGGCAAATCTGTTGGTTCACCAAAAAGTTCGTTATTGAAGAAGTTACCCCAACGTCCTAAAGCTTGTGCTGCAAGAAGACCAGGAACTAAAGCATCGGCAAAGCTTAGAAATCTAATACCAGCTGAAGTAATTCGAAGTTTCTTAAGATCAACCTGACATGCAATGTAAGCGCCTAAAGTACCAAAGATTAAAGCGCCATAGATGGCAAGGCCACCTTCCCAGAGCTTGAACATTGAAGTCCAATCCCTACCTGGACCAAAGTAATCGTTGACGTGAGTGAACACGTGGAATAGGCGTCCACCAACAATTCCAAAAGGAACAGCCCAGATTGCGATGTCTATTGCAAGGCCAGC
>WLIC01000041.1 GCA_009702405.1 Actinomycetota bacterium | reverse complement strand
TGTGGCATACCTGCAGGAACAAATACTGCTTCGCCTTTATTTAGAATCATGTGATTTAGTAGCAGCGCCGTTGCAATGCCTCTGTCTGTGCCATGGTGGAAAGCTAGATGGGAAACTAGATCAACTAGCGAAGGGCACTGCTCAGCTGCGTCAATTAGATCTGTGATGAACTCCGCATCGCAGTCAGTTGAGCTCAGGGTTTCTAGGGTTACCTTACGGATACCATCAGGCTCAGCTAGATAATCAATCCACCTAGTCAAAACGTTCTTCAGCTTTGCTGACTGGCTTACCTCGAGTAGTTCAGCAAACTTTTCACTTACTAAGCGGACATCAGCAAAGCCGACTAGAGCTTCAAAAGTTTCAGTCAACGAAACAATCATTTCCGGCTTGGCTTTATCGTCTTTGTAATTCCGGTTACCTGCAGTTATGGCTAAACCAAGAGCATTCTCTTTAGCAAACCCTTTGATTGCCTGCTCAGGATTTGGATGAGCTTGGATAGATAGCGGTGCACCAGCAGCCAGAATCTTCAATAAATACGGAAGTCGATCTACTCTGCCCTGAGCGCTAAGCAAATCGTGCAGAGAAATATCAAGACCAATAACCTTTGTTGGTGAACCATCGTGTGTGCCAAACCAAACCTCAGCCATTGGCTTACCAGTAGCTTCTATCCCGAAGTAATCAGGGATTAGGTTCTTAGAGCCCCAGGCGTAGTCAAGGGCTTGGTTGGTGAGTTTTACGAGCACTTATCAAGCCTAACCAAAGGAGGTTTAGACTTGCCTCTAACGCTGATGAATACTGCAAAGACAACTACAGGCAAGGGGTGGCAGCCTCAGGTTTTCGCCTACCTTGCCTTATTAACTCTTATTGCTGGCGATAGTTTGTTTGCCGAGGATTACATCAGACCCAACTTAGTTTGGTCAGTCTGGCTTGTTATTGCTCTAACTAGCCTTGCTGGTTGTATTTACTTCTTGCTCAAAGCTGACTGGTTCAGAGTTCTAAGACAAATACCAATTGAGTTAGCTCTACTGCTAGCGCTGATGATTGGTAGCTCTCCTTGGTCTGCTTACGCCAGTGATACGGTTAGCGGTTTCATCATTCAAATAGGAGTTACCGCAATAGCTCTGTTCTTTGCAGCAGTTTTTAGCTGGCGTGAAATTCTAAAAATCTTTGCAAACGCAATCAGAATTATTATCTTTGGATCATTCGCAGTTGAACTTTTCACATCTAGTTTCAAAGGTTTGCTACCAAAACTAGTCTCTGGAGTTGACCCAGCTATCGAAGTTGCTTTTGCGCAAAGTGGTCATCTGTTTGATGGTGGTCGTATTCAAGGATTACTAGGTAACGCAAACTTGGTTGCCGCTTGGGCTTTGATTGGTGTTATTACCTTCGCCATTGAAATTGGAATTACAAAAACTAGCAAGGTGTTGAGCATCACCAGCTTGGCAGCATCGGTAGCGATGATTGCGGTTTCTAAATCAGCTGGAATTATCTTCGCGTCTGTTGCAGTTCTGCTAGCAGCCGTTGTTTCACTTTTAGCCGAAGGTAAAGATAAGCAAACTCGTCATCGTTACTACCGAATCGCATGGTCATTTGCTGGAGTTGCCATGTTCTTTGTTTTGGTATTCCGAAGAACTGTTTTTGACCTTTTAGGTAAGAGCCCAGACATGACTCACCGCAGTGATATCTGGCGTCGAGTGCTTTCACTTATCTCACAGCGACCGTTAGAAGGTTGGGGCTTTACCGGTGTCTGGGTGCCAGGAGTAAAACCTTATGAAGGTTTAGTTGTTATCAATGGTGAGGCTTATTACCAAGCACACAATGCTTACTTAGATATTTGGTTACAGCTAGGTGCTGTTGGATTAGTGCTGTTCATCGTTTTACTGGTTAGAACCTTCGTGAAGACTTGGCGTTTAGGAGTTCATCACAGCAACGCTTTATATCTTTGGCCACTGCTAGTTCTAATCACTCAGCTGGTTAGAGGTATTACCGAATCTAGATTGTTAATTCAATCCGCGATGATGATGTTGATTCTCTTTGTGGTGAAATCCCATGACCCTGAAGAATTACTTGAAGCCAATACAACCAGCACCAAAAGAGATCGCTTAGAAAAACTAAGTAAGAGACCGATTACCAGAATGCTTAGACGCTAAGGTAATTTCAAAACCTGACCGATTCTGATTCGATCGGCGTTGACTATGTTATTCAAAGTCATAATCTTTGAAACCGTGGTGTTGAACTTAATCGCAATTGAACTTAGTGAATCGCCAGCAACAATTGTGTATTGCTTAGGTTTAGGAGTTGGCTTCGGATCTGGCTTAGGGTCAACAGTTTCTCCCCCAATCTCATTACCGAGTGGCAAGTTCCTCAGGAATGTTTGGTCCACCCAGATAAGCGGTGGCTCAGTTAGGTTGTCCTTCTTATAAGCCGCCATGTTCTTGAATGGATAGCGCTTACCTTTGATTATCTTGTATGCCTTATAGGTCAACTTATTAGTTTTAGGGTCAGTGATTCTCTCACCAACATAGTGACCCATGCTCTGATCAGTAATAGTTAACAGAGCACAGCTAGCATCACTGAGCGGAGTTGTCTTACCAGGTAGGTCTTTGGCAACAGCGACCTGAGCCTCATGCAGTAGTGAATTAGCAACTATGTATTTCAAACCAGCACAAGAAACTTTGTATGAAGATAAGACTTCCTGATCTTGATAACCGATTAGTTGCAGATTAGTAAGAGCTCTAGGTTCAGGCAACGTTACAGCCATAGATGTCTCGGCTATGGTGACTATCCGGCTAGCACCATCAATAAGCCCAACTATTCCAGTCTGCTTATTCTTCACAACCAAACCAGCAGGTAAGACCATCACTCCCTTAGGAATGGAGGCAAGCCCAGAAACAGTAACCATAACTGGAGCAGTTGAATTCATGCCAACATCTAACACGTCTCTATCGGCAGCGTTGTATGTGGCTCTGATGATTCCATCTTTTAGTAAGTAGACAGTCTTCTGACCTTTGACCTGAACAAAGTTGAAGCCCGTTATGGTCTGCTCTAAGGTTGGGAACTTATCTGCTAACTCATTGGTAACAGGGCTAGCTGCGGTAATCCAGTTGGTGCTGTCATCGACCTTGGTTTTACCATCAGCGTTCAAGAGCCAGTGCTGAGATCTTGCATCAACCACCAAAGTCTTTATTGAAGCTGTATTTGGAATAGCACTAAGACCGTCGGCACCTAGTGAGCCTGGGGTTTGTCTAAACAACTTAGTGAAATCTATTTCAGCTCTAGTTACCGGATCAATGTCGAAATAGTTTCCATTAACGATGACACCTTCACGCTTTAGAGCGCGATTGACAAACAAGCTGCCATCGACTGCGATTGGAGCACCCCACGGTAAGTAGCTGAAATCTTTTAGTTTCAGTGGTGAAGGTGCTGTTGGCCCAACACCAGCAGCAGTAAGTGATGCATCGTCAAGAACTTCCCGCTTCTTTCCAGCTTGAATAATGACTCTTGAGCCATCATCAAGATTCATCAATGCTGAAATACCAAGGCCTGTGACACCAAGACGAACAGTTGCAAGAGCATTCAACTTAGAGTCATCCCATGCTGGAGCAGCTGTGCAACTAAAGCCAAGTAGCGGTGCTTTCCCACAATCAACCGGATACTTCTTAGAAGCATTCACCATGTAATAGGAAGCCGTCGCAGGTGCTACTGGAATGCTCTTTACGATTCCAGTGATATCAGGTCTGAACGCACCGGTAGGTAGAGCATCTAACTGCACTTGAGTGAGCGTTATTGCTGCGTTGCAATCAAGTCCTAGGTTGGTTGCCTGATCACAGCTAGCAACGAGGTATTTCTTACCTGAACTAACAAAGTAATAAGTACTAACACCTGAGACTGGTGCAGTCTTGATAAGCCTGGTCATCGGAGTGCCAGTTGGGAATGAATCAAGATACTCTTTAGAAATTTCACCCAGTGGACCAAGTGGAGCTAATTCAGTAACAAGAGCAGGATCAGCTAGCGGATACTTGATGTCGTTAGAAATGAAATAGGTATCGCTAGTTGAACTCTTTAGTAAGAAACCACCACCAAGCGGTGACCCAAACCAATCCCAGTAGTAACGCCAAAAGTTTCTATTGCCATACGCAGAACAGCTATCTCCTGTTCCTCTGAGGTTATTCAGTGCAGCGGTGTTAGGAACAAATGGTGTGTAGTAGTAAAGGTTTGCTGTTGCTTGGCTTTTCAGTGTGAAAGTTTTCTTGCCACAGTTCCTCGAAGCATCAGGATGGTAAGAAATAGATACTTCTCGACCTGGTCGAAGATAGGTAAAGGAACCGTTTGGATCGCCGTACCACTGGAATTGCCCAGCAGCTTTGTATAGCTGATTGAAAAGACCCGTCCAGACCTTGCCACATATTCCTGGATCACTATCGGGACAGCCATAACCCATGGCAGCCCGGTACATATAAGGAGAAGGAATACTGGCTTGAACTAAACCCTGCTCCTTCTGCAAAGTAACCAGCAAGACACGGGGGTTAATCCCACATGCTCTAGCGATGTTATAGATGATCGTTGCTGCACTGATATCTTTCTGAGCTGGCATATAGGCACACTTACCAGGGTCTGCTGTTTTCTCTGGAGTATCAGTGCGATAGTTCCTAAGACATGGCATCCCGGTAGTTCCAGATTTACAAACCGGAACTTGTGATTCTAAGAATCTCTGAATCTCAGCAACGGTCATGGTTCCAAAATCAAAGAACACGCTGTCACTGATAATCAAACCTGGATCAAACTTGCTGCCATCTAAAGCACCAGCCGGCGTTATCGCGGTCAGCCCAAGTGAAGTCAACAGCACAGTAAGTGCTGCAACTACATACTTGGTCAACCGCTTACGAATCACGGAATAGTTACCGCAGTTGCCTTAGAGACACCATGGTTCTTTGCTGAGTCATAAGTGACTGTCACAACTCCGGCACCTTTAGGTAATCCACTTAGCTTGATATCAAGCGGACGGCACTGAGTGTTGGCAGCGTTTGATTCTGCAGCAGCTGTGACAGAAACTGTTTTACCGCCACCATTGAAGACAGCGGTGCAGGTGCCACCATCTTCGCTGAAGTTAGTTACCTGACCAATTACAGAAATGACACCATTACCAGGGTCAACATAAGCATCCATAATCTCAACGGTTGCCGCACCCTTATCAGTTGGCTCAGGTGTTGGTGTGCTGGTATCGGTTGGATCAGGTGTGACTGTTTCAGTATTGGTCGGCTTTGGACTATCAGTTGGTTTGCCCCAGTTTGGATACAAAATAGAGCAGCCACTGACAGTGAAGGCCAATATTGCAGCTAATGCAATTACTCTGAGATTTTTCATATTGCCAGACTAACTTTTAGAGCTGGGAAAACTCTTCTGCGAAACTGTGAGAAACCTATTTATAAGTTCTTAGTTTTTCTGCAATTAGATGACGCATCAGGAAGAAGTCTGGGTTATCCGCCTGAATAACTGGATAAGAGAGCTGCAAAGACTTAAGTCCTTTGGCCTTAGCTTTGAAAGCTAAATCCATCAGAGTTGGCACTGAACCTGAAGGAATATCAGTTCTAACTAACTTTGAGCTTGCTCCAGCAACCGCACCAAACTTGAAAAGCAGTGTTCCAAGATCAATCTTTTTCAACACAATGTTCTCAACCTGACGTTGACGACGCATTCTGTCGTAGTCATTGGTGTTGTGTCTTGACCTGGCATACCAAAGTGCAGTTCTGCCGTCCATGTGTTGTCTGCCTTTTTCAATCCAACTCATGGCATCAGGACAAATGGATTCATGCTCGTTATCAGCTGGATAACAGTCTTGTTGCCCACCAATAGGTAAAGCCTTCTTCACTGTTACATCGATTCCACCGAGGGCATCAACGAGACCTGTAAAAGATCTCATGTTGATGAGAACGTAGGCATCTATCTTCAAACCGGTAATCCACTGCACAGCACTCTTAGTAGCTTCGATACCTGAAGTTGAACCTTTACTAAAT
>WLIC01000040.1 GCA_009702405.1 Actinomycetota bacterium | reverse complement strand
TAGATTCGATTCCAGTGTGGTGTTCAATGCCCAAAGCGGTTGAAGCGTTGCCCTGAGGATCAAGGTCAATTACTAGCACTTCCATGCCTTTATCTGCCAGAGCAACGGCTACGTTCACGGCTGTAGTTGTCTTACCAACTCCACCTTTTTGGTTTGAAATGGCAAAGATTCTGGTGTGCTCCGGCTTGTCTAAAACAGCGCCTCGAACGGCTGCCATTCGCCTAGTGCTTTCGTTTAGCTCCGCGGCTAGAGGGGCGTCTTTAAATGCCCCGGCTTGACCGAATTCATCTGGATGTTTCACGTGAAACCTGCTTCTCGATATGGGTTATATCCCTTGTAAATACTAGCCAACCGGTTGGTTCTGGGCTTGTTGCTTCTCGACCGTTAGGATAACCCAAACCGCTGACAACAACAGGTTTTGCGATAGCAGTTTGTTCAGCCAGAGGCAGGTTTCTGTCGGTTTCGGTCAAAATATCTCCGTGACTTAGGTTCTTAGAGTAGCGTAACTCGAACAATCGTAGTCGGCTCAGTTAGAAGATTATCCCCCGCAGTCACAATCTCAAAACTGGCTAGTTTTAGCTTCTTTAGTAGGGGTTTAGATTCGGCAATTTCATCCGCAGCTTTAGATCCTTTTAGAGCCAGAATAGTGCCGCCTGGGACAACAAGGGGGGCTAGCATTCTGAGCAATTTGGGAAGTGCTGAGACGGCTCTGGCAGTTGCAACGTCATAGTTTGCCAGAGGAGCTTCTTCAGCCCTGCCTCGAAGTACTTTTACGTTGCTCAACCCAAGCTCTGGAACGACTGTTTCAGCGAGCCATTTAGATCTGCGTTCCATGGGTTCGATGAGTACGAAATTAGCGTTTGGCTTCAAGATTGCCATAGGGATTCCTGGTAGTCCAGCGCCTGAACCAACGTCAGCGACGGTCTGGCCGTCCACGACATATTCGGCAACAACTGCTGAATTTAGGATGTGGCGAGACCATAGTTTTGGCAGTTCTCTAGGGCCAATGAGGCCTAAAAGGTCTCCGTCTCGAGCTAGAAGTTCAGCATATTTTCGAGCCAGGGGGAGTCTGTCGCCGAACACCTTGGCAGCTTCGGACGGCTCTTTTTCGAGGTGAAATACCTCAGCGCTGTTTTCTGACATCTCTAAATCCAATCATGCACCTAAAACAAAAAGCCAGGGCTTAGGCCCTGGCTAAATGTTTCACGTGAAACTATTCAGCTGGCTTAGCCACAATGTGGCGTTCTTTGCCTTCGCCCTCAGACTCAGAAATAAGACCTGCCTCAGCGATTAGATCGTGAGCAATCTTTCTCTCGTAAGAAGACATTGGCTTCATTGCAACAGGTGCGTTGGTCTCTTTTACCTTGGCAATGATGCGGTTAACAATCTTGGCTAGTGAGTCAAGCTTTGCCTGACGAGAACCAGCAATGTCCAAGATTAGACGGCTGAAAGACTGGGTTTTGGTCTGCACAGCAATGCGGGTTAGTTCCTGCAAAGCCTCTACAGTCTCAGGGTTCGAGATTAGTCGAAGGTTGCTTTCCTCATCAGCGGTGATTTCCAAATAGGCACGGCCCTGACGAACATCTATGTTGATGTCACCGTCAAGGTCAAAGATGTCCAGCAGTTCTTCTAGGTAGTCTGCTGCTACTTCGCCCTCTTCTTCAAGGTCTTTTACTGATGAAGCTTCTTTGGTTTCGGTTACTTCTTCTAAAACTTCTGGGGTTTCTGTTTGTTCTGACATTTGTCCTATTTCTTGCCGTTTGGCTTCTTCTTGGCTCTGGCCTTAGATACTGGCTGAACGCGCTGAGGTTGTTGGGGAGCTTCTACCTCTGCAACAGGGGTTTCGCTCTTTGGTAGTTTGCCCTTTTTCTCTAGGCGAGCTTGGCGCTCATTGTGGGCTTGTGAGCCTGGGGTAGGCATACGACGGATCACGTAGTACTGCTGACCCATGGTCCAGAAGTTAGAGACAAGCCAGTAAATCAAAACACCTAGAGGGAATGACACACCGGAGATTAGGAAGATTACTGGGAAGACATAAAGCATGATCTTCTGGGTTTGAGCAAATTGAGAACTCTGTGTTGCCTGGTTCTGGTTCTTAGCCATGATCTGCTTCTGGGTGATGAATTGGGAAGCAGTCATCAAGACGATCATTACACCAGCAATGATCTGCACTGAAACAGTTGATGCGGTCAAGAAGGTTTCAGACAGGCTTGCCCCTAGGAAGTGTGACTGGGCGAAAGACTGGGAGAGTTCCTTGCTCAGTAAGCCAACGCCTGGTTTTGAGTTCTGTGCTTCAGTCAGTGTTGAGAACAACGAGAAGAACACCGGCATTTGGGCTAGTAGCGGTAGACATGATGAGAACGGGCTTGAGCCGTGCTTCTTGTATAGCTCCATCTGCTCTTTAGCCATGCGCTCACGAGAGTCACGGTCTGACTTGCCTTTGTATTTCTTTTGAATCTTTTGCAGATCTGGTTGCAACAAATACATACTGCGTTGAGATTTGATCTGCTTTACGAATAGGGGAATTAGGGCAGCTCTAACAACTAGAACCAAACCAACAATCGAAGCTACCCATGTGTAGCCTTCGTTCTCACCCATTCCCAGGGTTGTAAATAGAGAGTGAAAGGTAACCAGAATTGCTTCCAAAACCCATTTGAACGGCCAGAGAATTGCACCAAGAATGTCCATTTATTTTTCCTTTTCAACCAAAGCAGTTTCCTGCTTTGCATATACAAAACCATTTTTAGTCAAGCTAAGCCATTTAGGCCCAGGCTTGACTTCGTCAACGCCACCCTTAGCAAACGGGTTGCAACGAAGTATTCTCCATGTTGTCAAAAGCGACCCATAGATCACACCGTGCTGCTGTATTGAGCCTAGACCGTAAGCCGAGCAGGTTGGGTAATAACGGCACACATCTCCATAAAGTGGCGAGATGAATTTGCGCCAGCCCACAATAAAAAGAACTAAGCCGTTTCTAGGTAAAACCCAGAGGTTCAAAGCTAGTTCTCTCATTTGTTAACCTTATTAACAGATTTCTAGTTACTCAATTTGTTCAAGCAGTAATCCAGTTCAGCACCGAATTCCTGCCAATCCAAATCTGCTGATCCAGGTAGAGCTCTAATCACTACCATTTCACCAGAATTGAAATTTTGAAGTCGTTCCCTGATCGCAGATCTTGCTCTACGTTTCACAAGATTTCTTTTGACGGCAACTCCAACAGTTTTACCCACAACAAAACCAAACCGGGCCTGAGTTTGTGACCCATCCCGGTTTAGATATACGACCATGTGGTCAGCGACAGCCTTTCGACCAGTTCTCATGGTCGAGCGAAAATCATCAGCTGAGCGCAGCCGGTTCTCGCGAGCCAGCAAAGTAGATTATGCCGATAGTTCGCTGCGACCCTTGCGGCGACGAGCAGCAAGGATTGCGCGGCCAGCACGAGTCTTCATACGAAGACGGAAACCGTGGGTCTTAGCGCGACGACGGGTGTTCGGTTGAAAAGTACGCTTGCTCATTTGGTGTTACTCCAAAGCTTCTAGTGAGTTCAAGTCAAAAGTGTTTTTATGGCTGCCAGCGAACCCAAAGCTGATCAACCTGTTAAACTTACGCCAATAATGCCCTGCTGGTCAAGTTTTTTGGGATATTTTTTACTTTATTTCTGAGTGCATTGGCATTCGCTTTTCATAACATTTTTGAGATTTTGGCAAAAAAGCCCTGTCTCGATTTGCAATTTCATCTACTTAGGCACTTGAATACATTAGTAAAGTTATCCACAGACCCAAATTTGAGTTTTTGAGTTATCCACAAGGTGTCCACAGCCCTTAATGCACCTAGGATAGTCTGTGGAAAACTACCTGAACCCCGCAATTTTATTGAACATCGAGAGTATCTAATGGCAGAAGTAGCTGGAATCACCACTGAACAGTGGGATGCAGTTATCTCTCACCTCAAGGAAGATGGTCAGATCTCCTCTCAAAACCTGGGTTTTGTAAAACTTGTTTCAATCCAGGGAATCTTAGGTGAAACCCTGTATTTGCAAGTGGCCAACGAAATGACCCGCGGAATTATCGAGACTCGCATCAAAGATGAGCTCTTGGATGCTCTGCAACAGATCGGCCTAAGCCCATCACCTACCAACATTGGAATTGTGGTCAACCCAGAACTCGCTGAAAGCTTCAGTGCTAGCCAACAAAGTGGTCTAGTGGCTGAAGAACCAGTAGCTGAGGTCCCGGTTTATACCTCCCAAGAGAGCGTTGGTCCGGTTGAGGGATCTTCACGCCTAAACCCTAGATACACCTTCGAAAGCTTTGTGCAGGGAAACTCAAACAGATTTGCTTATGCAGCAGCTTTTGCTGTAGCTGAAGTGCCAGCTAAGGCATACAACCCGCTATTTATCTATGGAAACTCAGGTTTGGGTAAGACCCACCTTTTGCATGCAATTGGTAACTATGTTCTTGAGTACTGGCCTGGCAAGAAGGTTCGCTACGTATCAAGTGAAGTTTTCACCAATGACTTTATCAACGCGATCCAAACCAACACCAGTTTTAAGTTCCAAGCCAAATACCGTCAGGTTGATGTTCTACTTATTGACGATATTCAGTTCTTGCAGGGTAAGAAAGAGACCCAAGAGTCATTCTTTGCTACTTTCAACGCTCTGCATGAGCAGGGTAAGCAGGTAGTCATTACAAGTGACGTTTCACCTAAGCTCCTAAACAGCTTTGATGAGCGTATGCGTAGCCGCTTCGAATGGGGTCTAATGACCGATATTCAGGCTCCGGAACTAGAAACTCGCATAGCTATTCTTCGTAAGAAGGCTGAAAACGACAAGATCCGCGTCAGCGACGAGATCCTGGACTATATGGCTGCTCGTATTTCATCAAATATCCGCGAACTTGAGGGTGCGTTAATCCGTGTTACCGCTTTTGCAGCTTTGAACAGAACTCAGATTGACATGCCGTTGGTTCAAGCAGTTCTAAAGGATGTTGTCCCATTGGGTGAAGATGCCAACACTATTGCTCCAATGGAGATTGTCAGGGCTGTTGCTGAGTATTTCAAGCTCACCCAGGAAGAACTATTTGGTAAGTCAAGATCTCAAGCAATTGTTATAGCTCGACAGATTGCCATGTATTTATGTCGTGAAAAGACCACCATGTCACTACCTAAGATTGGTGCTCTATTCGGTGGCCGAGACCACACCACAGTGATGTATGCGATCAAGAAAGTTGGCGACCTTATGAAAGAGCGCCGCTACATCTACAACCAAGTCACTGACATCATGGCTGGTTTGAAGTAAAAAACTTCTCAACATAGCCTGTTTATAAAGTGTGGAAAATGGGCTTAAATCTGTGTATTACTCCAATTAGCCTGTTAGTTCTAAATTCTAAATTCACAAGCTCTTGAGTTATCCACATTTTTATCCCCAACTGTGTATACAACTTTCACGCTTGTTATTCAGGTTGAAATATTGGCAACTAGCCAGTTATCCACATTTTCCACAGACGTTAATAATGCTATTAAAGATTTAAAGAAAGATTGAAAAGCCCATAACTTTTAGGTTTGAGTGAACTGTGCCTAACTAGCTTGGATTATGTGCCAAGATTAACTGACCCCATCCACGAAAGGTGAACTGTGAAGTTCCAGGTAAATCGCGACGTTCTAGCCGATGCCGTTTCTTTCGCTGCAAGAATGCTTCAATCCAAGCCAACCTCTCAGATCTTGTCAGGTATGAGATTGGTTGCAGATGCTAACTCGCTACAGATTTCTGTTTTTGATCACGATGTTTCAGCTCAGACAGACCTGGTAGCAAATGTTGAGCAATCTGGAACAGCGCTAGTCTCTGGTCGCTTACTAAACGAAATTGTTGGTCGTCTTCCAAACCAACCGGTGAACATAGTTATTGATGGAACTAAAGCAGTTTCGACTTCTGGCACATCTAAGTTTGAATTAGCAACGCTTCCAATTGAGCAATACCCAACTCTTCCACCAATTCCTCCAGTAACCGGAACTATTGATGGCGAAGCTTT
>WLIC01000004.1 GCA_009702405.1 Actinomycetota bacterium | reverse complement strand
GTCTCAATTCAGGCTTCTGGAACCCAGAAAATCTTCTATGCAGATGGCCGAGAAAGAGACATCCAGGACTGGATAGGCACCTCAAACTTTGTTCGTCTGAACGTAAACCCGTCAACCAATAAACCAGATATCTCACCTGTTACCGCTGGTGGCATAGATACCAACCCAACCGGTTCTGACCTTTGGCGATCACAGCTAAATGTGAAGAACAACCTGTTGACCACGGTGAGCATGTATGACGATACTGCTGTGTTACTAGCTAGCGATGGTTTACACCGAGGTCCGACTAATGTGACCGTGCTTTGGCAAACAGCTAACCTAATCAACTTGCCACAGCTACTTATTTATGGTGGCGCTGTTTTGTTGGTACTTGCCCTAATCATGAACTACATCGCGTTCAGACATATTCGTAAGCTTCGTGGCCCTAGAAGAAGAATTCCTAAGGCACCTAAAGGACCGAAGTATCGTCGCAGGGTTAGACCTGATGTTCCTCGCAAGGGCAGAAGATCTTCAAGAAGAAGAATGGTCATCGCACCGGCAGCACTGACAAGTCTTGTTCTTCTTGCTGGCTGCACATCTGCAGCTCCAACACAAAAGTCAACAGACAAGGCCAAGTTTGAACAGGTTTCAGTTGTTGTTACCGATAACCAGCTGCAGCGCATCGTTGGGGAAGTAGCGTCAACAGTAAATCTTGCAGATAAAACTCGTGACGAGAAAGAACTGATTACCAGAGTTGCAGGTTCTGCTTTGGAAATTAGAAAAGTTCAATACTTGCTTCAAGTCAAGAGTAAGAAGATTCCTAAGCTTCCTGAGCTAGTTGCCAATCCAGTTACCGTTGCACTGCCTATGCAGTTACCAGTTGAGTCTCAGCTTTGGCAACCAAGAACAATCATGGTTGTGACTAAATCTGATTCAACTAACCGAGCACCACAACTTATGGTTCTGCAGCAAGCAACCCCTAGAGAGAATTACAAGCTTTGGTACCTAATTGACTTACTGCCAACAGCTAAGTTCCCTAAGGTGGCAGCTCAAGATACCGGTGCTCTCGCAGTTGATCTTGATAATGCATATCTTGCAACCCCTTTGAAGAGCTTGCCTTTCAAATATGGCGACACGATAAATAAGGGCTTAGACAGCAAGTTCGCAACCGAGTTTGATCTTGCTTCAGATAAGTTCTATGCCGCTTTGTCAGAATCACAAACCCAACAGACTGCAGATCTGAAGAAAGCAAATGCAACCATTAGATTCCTCCACTCACTAGGTAACCCAAACATCATCGGTATGCTCACAGTCGAATCCGGTGGTCTAGTTGCTATCTCAATGAATGACACATCTTTGATTAGACCGAAGATTCGTGGCGTTGCTGTTTCAGTTACTCAGCTAGATCACAAGATTTTGCTTGACGCACCTGGCAGTGCTACCGGCTTGAAGATTGTCTACGGCAACATGCTCTTGTTCTATGTTCCAGTTGCTGGTTCTGAAGAGCAGATCAGACTGGTTGGAGCATCCCAAGGAATCCTGAGCGTAAAGGCACTGAATTGAGTGAAATGAATTCAGCCTTTAGAGGCGGGGTTGATTTATCTTCGTTAGCTAACAAGGTTGTCAAAGAGAAGATTGAGCAAACCAGCGGAGTAAAAGTAGACACCCAGGACACGGTTAAGGTTCCTGCTCTTGCAGTTGAACTTCATGAAGCAATCCTTAGAAGTGTTATCCAGATTTCTTCGTTAGTTCCAGTAGTGGTTTGTTTCTATGAAACTACTAACCCTGAGAGCATTTCACTTACTCAAAAACTAGAGAAACTAGCCGATGCAGGTAAGGGTCGATGGCTATTGGGCAAGGTAGACATGGTTGCTAACCCAGCTCTAACTGAAGCCTTTGGAGTAACAGAGGCTGCCACAGTAGCCATGATTCTCAAAGGTGAACCTAAGCCATTATTCCAAGGTGATCAGGAAGAAGAAGATCTAGCTGAGTTCCTAAGAAAGCTTGTTGAAGTAGCAGCTAGCCAAGGCATAGCCGGGCAGCTTGAAGTATCTGATGAAACCAATGAGCCTGCCGAACCAAAACTATCCGAGTCAGAGCAAAATGCTCTTGATGCTATGGATAAGGGTGATTTCAGCACTGCAGTGAAGATCTATGAAGCAGAACTGCAGAAGACCCCAAACAATGATTTGCTGATTGAAAGACTTGCTCAGGTCAAATTGGTTGAACGAACCTTTGCCGGTGAAATCGAAAAAGAATTACAGGTAACACCATCAAACATCGCTGAAGCTATGCGTAAGGCTGATTATCTATTAGCCATAGGCGATGCCGATAGTTCTTTCAATCTCTTGTTGGAGTGGTTTGATAAAGCAACCACAGAAGAGCGATCAGCTATCTCTTCGCTATTACTTGAGCTATTCAACGTGGTTGGTAAGAACCATCCAAGCTCGATAGCTGCTCGTAAATTACTTGCCGTGAAGATGTTCTAGTCATGACTGTTTATCTTGACTACGCTGCCACCACTCCACTTCGTAAAGAAGTTTTTGAATGTTACGTCAGTTACCTTCAGCAACTAGGTAATCCTTCATCAGTGCACAGTTCAGGGCAGCAGGTAAGAAGAGCATTAGAAGAAGCAAGAGAGTCTCTAGCCAGAAGCGTTGACTGCAATAGAAACGAAGTCATATTCACCTCCGGTGGAACTGAAAGTGACAACTTAGCTATCAAAGGTCTTTACTGGCAGAGAAAAGCTGAAGATGAAAAAAGAAACATCATCATTTCAGCTGGAACAGAACACCATGCAGTTATCGATCCCATCGAATGGTTAGAAAAACATGACGGTGCAGAAATACTTTGGTTACCAATCGATTCAGAGGGTGTTCTAGATCTAGAGTTCCTGTCGACTTTCTTAGCTGAACAGGGTGAGCGTGTTGCTCTGATTAGTTTGATGTGGGCTAACAATGAAACCGGTGTGATCACAGATATTCCAAGAATTACTGCAATGGCTAAACAATATGGAATTCCAGTTCACTCAGACGCCATCGCAGCTTTTGGCCACATGCCACTAAGTTTCAAAGATTCAGGGCTTGCGGCTATGAGTATCTCAGCTCACAAAATAGGGGGACCAGTAGGTGCTGGTGCCTTGCTAGTTTCAAGAGCCACCAAACTTGTTTCTCTTGTGCACGGTGGAGGACAGGAGAGAGGTATGCGATCTGGAACCATGAATGCACCGGTAGCTAAAGCTTTTGCATTAGCTGCTGAGATTGCTGTAGCTGAACTTGAATCAGAAATGCAAAGACTGGAAGAACTTCGTGACTATCTAGTCGATCAAGTTCAAGCCATCACAAAAGTAGCCAAACACACGGGTAGTCAAGTAAAACGCCTTCCAAATAATGCTCACTTCATCTTCGAGGGTTGCTCAGGCGATTCGCTTTTGTTCTTGTTAGATCAGCAAGGTATCTGTGTTTCTACCGGTTCAGCTTGTCAGGCTGGAGTGAATGGTCCATCCCACGTTCTAGTTGCTATGGGTAGATCCAGTAGAGATGCCAATGGTTGCCTTCGTATGACTCTGGGTCAGGAAACTACTAAAGCAGATATAGACATCTTCTTGAAAGCGTTACCTGCTGCTTTGGATGGAGCCCTCAAAGCTGGATTACCGAGTTAGTGGAGAATAGATAAGTGAAGGTTTTAGCAGCAATGAGTGGTGGCGTAGATAGCGCTGTCGCTGCCGCTAGAGCTGTTGAAGCAGGACACGAAGTAGTTGGTGTTCACCTAGCTCTATCTAGAATGCCAGGCACTCTTAGAACTGGTTCAAGAGGTTGCTGCACCATCGAGGACAGCATGGATGCTCAACGGGCAGCCAACGTTATTGGTATTCCTTACTATGTGTGGGATTTCAGTGAAAGATTCAAAGCTGAAGTGGTTGATGATTTCATCTCTGAGTATCAATCAGGTAGAACGCCTAACCCTTGCATGAGATGCAATGAACGAATCAAGTTCGCGGCTCTTTTAGAAAAAGGCTTAGCCCTTGGCTTTGATGCTGTTTGCACCGGTCACTACGCCAGCATCTTGACTGACGATGAAGGCAACCTCGAACTACACAGATCTATGGCGCTAGCAAAAGATCAGAGCTATGTGCTTGGTGTCCTAACCGCAGATCAACTAAAGCACTCCATGTTTCCGCTAGGACATGAAGCTAGCAAAGACATCATCAGAGCAGAAGCGGCAGCCCGCGGTCTATCTGTTGCGGCTAAGCCTGATTCTTATGACATCTGTTTCATCCCCGAAGGAGACACCCAAGACTGGTTAGCTGACCGACTAGGGTCCACCGCAGGTGAAATTGTTGACATGCAGGGAACTGTTCTGGGTAAGCATCAAGGTGCCCATGGTTTTACTGTTGGTCAACGTAAAGGATTACAACTAGGTAAGCCAGCAGTTGATGGTAAGCCTAGATATGTTCTAGCTGTTGATGTGAACACCAACAAGGTAGTTGTTGGACCTCAGCAGGCCTTGGCCGTAGTTGAGTTATCGGGAGATAAGTTCACTTGGTGTGGAAAGCCTAAAGCTGATCCAGAAGAGTTCTTCCCAGCCCATGTTCAAGTAAGAGCACACGGAGAACAGGTAGCTGCTCAGGTAGCGGTAGTCGATGGAGCAATGGTCATCAAACTAGATGAACCTATCTTTGGTGTTGCCCCTGGTCAAACAGCAGTTGTTTACATCGGAACCAGAGTCCTAGCCCAAACCACAATAGACAGAACAGTCTCAGCAGTCGATGCCTTTTCCACAGGGTCGGCGAGTTCTATCTGAACTAGTCAGAGGTCCTGTTTAGGCTTATTCCGTGCCTCAAAATCCTGCTGAACGAATCGCTTTTCTTGTAGACGAAATCAACAAGCATCGTCGCGCTTACTACCAAGAGAACACCATCGTCATCAGCGATGCTGAATATGACAGCTTGATGAAAGAACTCGAATTACTCGAATCAAAGCACCCAGAACTAATCACAGGGGATAGCCCAACCCAGAGTGTTGGTGGTTCTGCCAATGAAGCTTTTTCACCAGTTGAACATCTTGATCGCATGTGGTCTTTGGATAACTCTTTCAATGAAGATGAACTAAAAGCCTGGGCAAACCGGGTAGGCGATCAGAAGTTCCTCTGTGAACTAAAGATTGACGGCTTGGCCATCAACCTAAGATACGAAAAGGGTTCATTAGTTTCAGCTGCAACTCGAGGCGATGGTGTTGTCGGTGAAGATGTAACCAACAACGTAAGAACCATCAAGCAAATTCCGCAACAGCTCAAAGGTAAAGGCCATCCAAACGTAGTTGAAATCAGGGGAGAGATCTTCTTTGGGGTAGCAGATTTTGCAAAACTCAATGAGGGCTTAGTTGCTGAAGGCAAAGCACCTTTTGCCAATCCAAGAAACTCAGCCAGCGGATCACTGCGACAAAAAGACCCTAAGGTAACTGCAAGTAGACCTTTGCAAATGCTTGTCCACGGTGTTGGAGCCTGGCCTGATGCACCTTTCAAGAACCAGAGCGAGCTCTATGAACTGCTAAAGAGCTGGGGTCTACCAACTTCTTCAAGATACGAAGTAGTCGATTCAATTGAAGGTGTAATCAAATACATCAATAACTTCCAGATTCATAGACACGATCTTGAGCATGAGATTGACGGTGTCGTTGTGAAGGTTGATTCCCTTGCAGCCCAAGCTGAACTGGGCTATACCGCAAGAGCACCTAGATGGGCAATTGCTTTCAAGTATCCTCCTGAACAGGTAAACACAAAGCTTGTAGACATCAGAGTTTCAGTTGGTAGAACAGGAAGAGCCACTCCTTATGCAGTCGTAGAACCTGTAAAGGTTGCTGGCTCAACAGTTGAATTTGCTACCCTGCATAACCAAGATGTAGTTAAAGCCAAAGGTGTTCTAATCGGTGACACTGTTGTTCTTCGCAAAGCTGGAGATGTCATTCCTGAGATCCTTGGCCCTGTTGTTGAATTGCGCACCGGTAAGGAAAAGGCATTCGTTATGCCTAGCAACTGTCCTGACTGTGGAGCTAAGTTAGCTCCTGCTAGCGAAGGCGATGTTGATCTTCGTTGTCAAAACTCGGAGCACTGCCCAGCTCAACTTAGAGAAAGAGTCGCATACATCGGCTCTCGTGGTGTTTTAGATATTGAAGCTTTAGGTTACGTTGCAGCAGTTGCCTTGACTCAACCACTAGAACCTGCAGAGCCACCGCTCAAATCAGAAGCGAATCTATTCGACCTAAAACTTGAACAGCTACTGCCTATTCGCGCTCATGTTCTAGATCCAGACACCGGATTACCAAAACTAGATGAAGAAGGTAATCCAAAGATTGTTGAATTCTTCAAGAAGAAAGATGGCACACCTGCTGAGGTTGCGCACAAACTTCTAAAGAACTTGGAAGAAGCTAAGACCAGACCGCTATGGCGAATCCTGGTTGCACTATCTATTAGGCACGTTGGACCCGTTGCGGCAAGGTCACTGGCAACACATTTCGGATCTCTTGATCGTATTTTTGCAGCTTCTGAAGATGAACTATCTCAAGTTGATGGAGTCGGAACAATACTTGCTCAATCACTGCTTGATTGGATAAAGCTTGATTGGCATAAAAACTTAGTTGAGTCTTGGCGCAAGTCAGGAGTATTACTTGAGATTCCTGGCCATGAAGGTCCAGGTGCAAATGTGGTTGCCGATGGAATATTTACTGGAATGAGCATTGTTGTTACCGGAACTCTCGCCAATTACACCAGAGAACAAATTGAAGAATTGATTATCTCTAACGGCGGTAAAGCAGCATCGAGTGTTTCTAAGAACACTGCTTTTGTTGTTGCTGGGGCTAATGCGGGGTCTAAGTTGGCTAAGGCTGAATCACTAAATGTTCCAGTGATTAGCGAAGAAGACTTTGCAGCAAAACTAACTAGTTAGTTGTTCTTCTCGTCAACTTCTGCTTCATCAACAGAAACCATGCTCTCGGTTGACATCAACTTACCCATTGAATCTAGGAAGTCTGCAACTTCTTCACGCTCATCAGATAGCTTGTTTAGACGTTCACGAGCATCCTTGATGGCATTTTCTGCATAGCCCTGAGCTTTACGAGAAAGCACTTCGGCACGGCGACGAGACTGGTTAATAAGATCTGTTGCACGCTTCTGTGAGTCTTCAAGAACTTCATCGCGGTTAGTTCTAGCTTCTCTTGAGATTCTCTCTGCTTCAGAAAGGATTTCAGATGCACGTGCAGAAGATTCTGCCAACGCGCGATTAGCTTCCTCAGTCACAGCTTGAGCCTGAGCAACAGCTGTCTGGTAAATGCGAAGAGCTTCTTGCTCTGCTTCGTCACGCTTAGCTTTTAGTTCAGCTTCAAGGTCAACTCTTGCCTGAGCAGTTCTTTGACTTAGGTCAGTTGCATGCGCACGAGCCTCTTCAGTCTCGCGGTGCACCTGAGCACGTAGTTCGGCAGCGTAACGCTCACCGTCAGACTTGATAGCAGCGGCTTCACGCTGAGCAGTCTGAATTTTTTCAGTAGCTTCTGCTGTTGCGGCAGAAGCAGAGTTAAGTAGTTCACCGTGGCGACGGTCGGCTTCGAGACGAGCCTCTTCCATCTTGATTTCGGCTTCTTGAACAACACGGTCTGCCTTGTCTTTAGCTGAACGCTTTAGAAGATCTGCTTCACCCTTGGCTTCTTCACGAATACGAAGAGCATCTTGGCCGGCATCGGCAATCATCTTCTTGGCTTGCTCTTCAGCAAGTCTTAGAGTCTGCTCGAATTGAGCACCTAGGGCTGCGTAGCCGTTAGGGCCACCCTTTTTGACCTGCTCTTTGAGGTTTTCAACTTCAGCCTTCAAAACAGTGATTTCTGAGGCAGCAGTTTCGTTATATGAGCTCAGGTGTTCAATCTCAAGACGCATCTCTTCGATGTTCTTATCGACCTGGTCACGGTCGTAACCGCGCATAACGATGTCGAAGTTCTCTTCTTCAGCCATTTCAATTTCTCCCGAAAATTACTAGTCCAAGGCCCATTGGGGTCGGGCCAGACAACTATGTAAGTTTAGCCCAGTAAAGCCTTTGCCGTCATCCCCGATATACTTGAATTGCTAACCATCACAAGAGTTCTAAGGAAACCTGTGTCTGAAATTACCCCTGATTTAGTGCGTCACCTAGCTGGTCTTGCCAGAATTGACCTCCATGAGGATGAAGTTATTCGTTTCACCGAACAACTAGGCCTTATAGTCGACTCTGTGGCCAAGATCTCTGATGCCATTGACGCTAATACTCCTGCAACAAGCCACCCCATCCCGCTAGCCAATGTGTTTAGGGAAGATGTGGTTCAGCCGTCATTAACCCAAGAACAGGCCCTTTCAGGCGCCCCAGACTCAGGTCAGGGACGCTTCAGGGTAGCTGCCATTCTGGATGAGGAGTAAGCCATGAGTGAGCTAATCAGAAAGAATGCGTCAGAGCTCATCGAGATGATGAGTAAGGGAGAGGTATCTTCAGTAGAGGTTACACAGGCCCACCTAGATCAGATTGCCAAGGTTGGCGATGCTGTGCACTCCTTCCTACACATCAGTGCAGAAAGTGCTTTAGCAACAGCTAAAGAAGTTGACCGTAGACGAGCAGCTGGGGAAAAACTTCCTCTTTTGGCCGGTCTTCCTATTGCTGTCAAAGACAACCTGGCAACAACCGATGCACCAACTACAGCAGGATCAAAGATTCTTGAAGGTTGGCTGGCACCATATGACGCAACAGTTGTTACCAAACTACGTAATGAACTAATGCCGATTCTTGGTAAGACCAACCTTGATGAATTCGCGATGGGTTCCTCAACAGAGTTCTCAGCGTATGGCCCTAGCAAGAACCCTTGGGATCTAACTCGTATCCCTGGTGGTTCTGGTGGTGGATCTTCTTCAGTTGTTTCTTCATTCCAGTCACCTTTGGCTATTGGTTCAGATACCGGTGGTTCTATTCGTTTCCCAGGAGCGGTTACCGGAACTGTTGGTATCAAGCCAACATACGGTGCTGTTTCTAGATATGGATTGATTGCTCTAGCTTCTTCTCTTGACCAGATTGGTCCTGTTGCTAGAAACGTTCTTGATGCTGCTTACCTGCAGGATGCTATCGCAGGTCATGATCCCCATGACAGCACCTCACTAACTCACTCTCTTGGTTCAATGGTTGAAGCTGCTAAGCATGGCTCACTAAAGGGCAAGAAAGTTGGCCTTATCAAGCAGCTCTCTGGTGATGGATTCCAGCAAGGTGTTCGTAACCGCTTTGCGGAGGCACTAAAACTTCTAACTGATGCAGGCGCTGAGATCGTTGAAGTTGACTGCCCATCATTTGAATATGCGATTGATGCTTACTACCTGATTCTTCCTGCGGAAGCATCAAGCAACCTAGCTAAGTTCGACTCTGTTCGATTTGGTATGCGAGTAACCCCTGAAGGTAACCCAACCATTGAACGAGTTATGGCTGCTACCCGTGAAGCTGGTTTTGGTCCAGAAGTGAAGCGAAGAATTATTCTTGGCACCTACGCGCTATCTGCTGGTTCTTTTGACAAGTTCTATGGAGCAGCCCTCAAGGTAAGAACTCTAATTCAAAGAGACTTCGATGCAGCTTTTGCTAAAGCCGATGTTCTTGTTTCTCCAACTGCTCCAACAACAGCATTTAAGTTTGGTGAGAAGGTTGCAGATCCTTTGGCTATGTATCTAAATGACATTGCAACCATTCCAGCTAACCTTGCTGGTATTCCAGGTATTTCAGTCCCTATTGGTCTAGCTGATGAAGATAACCTGCCGGTTGGTATTCAGTTCCTAGCACCTGCTCACAAAGATGCTGCCCTCTATGAAGTTGGCGCAGCACTTGAAGGAATCCTTGAAGGTATCTGGGGCAAACGCATGATGGATCACGCACCTGAGTTGGAGGTCAACTAATGGCTAAAGCGAATTTGATGGATTACGAGAAGGCCATTGAACTCTTTGAAGTTGTGATTGGTCTTGAAGTTCACGTTGAACTAAACACCAACACCAAGATGTTCTGTGGTTGTAGGAATGACTTTGGTGATGAACCAAACACCAACGTATGTCCTATCTGTATAGGTCTTCCTGGTTCACTTCCAGTAGTAAACGGTAAAGCAGTTGAATCATCAATCTCTATCGGTCTTGCTCTTGGCTGCCAGATTGAACCTAACGGAGGGTTCTCTAGAAAGAACTACTTCTACCCAGATCTAGCTAAGAACTACCAAACCTCACAGTTCAAAGACCCAATTGCCTTTGATGGTCAGCTAGATGTTGAAGTTCCTTCAGGTAACAAGTTCACCGTGCTAATCGAACGAGCACATATGGAAGAAGATGCTGGAAAGCTCACACACATTGGCGGTGCAACAGGTCGTATCCAAGGTGCTGAGTATTCACTAGTTGATTACAACCGTGCCGGTGTTCCACTGGTTGAAATTGTTACCAGACCAGTCTTTGGAGCAGGAGCAGAAGCTCCTGAACTAGCAGCTGCCTATGTTCGTTCAATCAGAGAGATTGTTAAAGCTCTTGGAGTTTCAGAAGCTCGCATGGAACGTGGAAACGTTCGCTGTGATGCCAACGTTTCACTTCGCCCTCACGGTCAAGAAAAACTAGGCACCAGAACCGAGACTAAGAACGTTAACTCACTCAGATCCATTGAACGTGCAGTTAGATATGAGATTCAACGGCAAGCACACATTCTTGCTGGCGGTGGCACCATCACTCAAGAAACACGTCACTGGCATGAAGATAAAGGTGCAACCAGCGCTGGAAGACCTAAGTCAGATGCTGATGACTACCGTTACTTCCCTGAACCAGATCTAGTTCCAGTTCAGCCATCTAAAGAACTCATCGAATCACTAAGAGCAAAGCTTCCGGAGAACCCGGCAGATAGGCGTAAGCGTCTAGCGGGCGAGTGGGGCTTTGCTGAGATGGAATTCAGAGATGTTGTGAATGCAGGTCTCATGGACTTCATCGAAGAAGCCGTAGCTCAGGGAGCTAAACCACAGGCTGCGCGTAAGTGGTATTCAGGTGAGATCGCTCGTATTGCAAACTCTGAAGATAAAGACGTTTCAGAAATGAACATCACACCGAAGCAGGTAGCGGAACTAGCAACACTTGTTGAATCAGGCAAGATCAATGACCGCATTGCCCGTGAAGTTCTTTCAGCAGTATTAGCCGGCGAAGGTTCACCTCAGGAAATCGTTACTTCAAGAAACCTAGAAGTTGTCTCTGATGACGGTGCTCTTATTGCTGCCATCGATGAAGCTCTAGCTAAGCAACCAGATGTTCTTGAGAAGATCCGTGAAGGTAAAGTGCAAGCAGCTGGAGCAGTTATCGGTGCAGTAATGCAGGCCATGAAGGGCCAAGCAGATGCTGCTCGAGTTCGTGAACTAGTTCTTGAAAGAGCTAATCAGTAACTGAACATAAGCATTGAATTATATGTGTTCATAGCCTCAGGTGCCTTGTCGATGCGTGTTCTATTTGTGTAAGTCATAACTGCGGTTTTGCGTTTGGAATCAAGAACAATTTGGTACTTGAATTTTGAGTAATTCTGTGAAAGTGGAACATCTTTGTTTTCAGCCCAAATCTTCGAGTTATCTGGGCAACTAACTCGGCCGTTCTTGATCGAGTATATATATTTATTTCTTAGACACGTCTCTAAGAGCTCTTTGAAACGTCCAGCTTCCTCTCGTTCAAAAGCTGAGTAATTCTCCATCCAGGTCCTTAGTGAGGCTCTAAGAAACTTATTTGAATCAACAGCAGTTATCGAGCACCTAGGCAGATTGGAGCTTGCCGTTGCTCCAGAGCCAATTCGGCAAACATCCGCATTTATTTGAATGAGCCTTGACTCCAGTGTCCCTGAATCCTTAGGGATTCGTCCACTTTGGCTCACAACTTTCCCGCTTTTATTCTTACCGATTAGAACAAATTGCCTAAATTCAGGCACAAACAGTTTCCAGTCTGGAAAAGCGCTAGTACTTGTATAAACATATTTTCTTGTCACAATAACCGCGCCAGCGTTTTCAAGAAGTTTAATCTGATTACTAGCTTCAGTCATTAGGAAAGCTATGGCTTTATTTGCCTGCTTTTTTGAGTTAATGCTCCAAATAAGGTTCTCAGCAATTACAGTTTCAACTTTGCGCTCATCCCTAATAACAGTCACAGTGCCCTTATCTTCAGCGGCTTGACTCGCAACTATTGAAGCGCCAGGAAGCCAAACAAACATAACTGCAATCACGAGAAGTTTTCTCAAGGGAGCTAACCTTGTGATTCGAGGTAATCTATGGCAACTGATGCAGGAACTCTGTCAATAAAACCTCCCCCGCCTGATGAGACTCCAAGTGAGTCAGGAAAGCGAATGAAGTGGTCTGGCCATCCCATTTTGCCGATGGGGGATCCTGGGTACATAATCTTTTTCGTTGTTTCCCACCTTCCTCCGTTGTCATCCATAAGTTCTATGGATTTCACTACCCCAGTTAGTGTTTTGTTTACCGAGGTGACGTAAGCTACGTGACCCATGTCATCTTCATCAGTTGGGTTAAACTTCTCCCATTGGGCGATGTCACCAACCGTTGGAACAGTAACGAGGCTTGCACCTACTCGACTAACTGCATCATTGTCCCATTTATAAGCCCCATCGAATGTTGATATTTCTGGCATCCATGGTTTAAATGTGGCCAACATCCAAGCAACAAATGATGTGCAACTATGTTTGGTTTGATTGTAAGGCGAAGGCTTATTGTGACGATCCACATCATAGGGATCTTCTCCCATGTAGGCATAGGGAAATACACAGAGGTATCCCTTGGAGAAGCATGTCTCTTTACTGTCTTCTGCAAAAGCGGCTGTTGCAGAAAAAAATATGCTGCCGAATACTAGGCCAAAAAGAATTGAATATTTCTTGGACATTATTTTTCCCCTCATTCCCATCCCGCAAACAGAGGCCAAACACTTGAAACAGCAGTATGATCACAAAGATTCAGCAGGTCTTTTCATTAGAAACTTAGCAAAGTTAGCTCCCACTTTAGATTTGTTTCGCCAGTGTGTTCCCAAAGTGTTACTTAGCTGGTTGGGGAAATTACAAATAAACCCGAGGCTAATAACCTCGGGTTTTTTACTTGGGGTGAGTAACGGGACTTGAACCCGCGACATCCTGGACCACAACCAGGCGCTCTACCAGCTGAGCTATACCCACCATGTTCAATCTCGGCAGTGCCGAAATCAACTTCTAAAGTTTATCAGACTTGATGCCCTGCGCCAGAGCCTGAGCTTCCTCAGAGGACGGGCCAGGAGTCTCAACAAATACGCTCTGGCGGTAATACTTGAGTTCCTCAATGGATTCAAGGATGTCAGCAAGGGCTCTATGACCGCCATCTTTCTTAGGAGCTTGGAAGTAAGCCCTTGGATACCAGCGCTTGGCTAGCTCTTTGATGGTGGAAACATCGATGTTTCTGTAGTGCAGGTGGTCATCCAATTTAGGCATGTATTTGGAGATAAAAAGACGATCTGTGCTGATGGTATTTCCAGCCAGGGGAGATGTCTTAGCGGTTGGGATGTATTTCTTGATGTATTCAAGGACCTGGGCTTCAGCATCTTCTAGTTCTAAGCCATCTTCAAACTCATTGATTAGACCTGAGTCGGTGTGCATCTTGCGCACGTAGTCGCCCATGGCTTCAACAGTGCCAGCTCGAGGCTTGATAACAAGATCAATGCCTTCGTCCATGACGTTTAGTTCGGTGTCTGTAATAACAGCAGCTATCTCAACTAGACACTCAGTGTCTGGGTTTAGCCCTGTCATCTCACAGTCAATCCAGACCAGGTACTCAGGTATGTTCATCATTCCCTCAAACTAAACAAGGCCACCGACATCGATGACCTTGTTCAGTTTAGCCAAGACCTAGGCGGTCTTTGCCTTTAGCTTCTTAGGAGTTGCCTTCTTTAGTGCTTTACGCTCTTTACGACCTTCAATCAGCCTGTATAGGACAGGAACGATGATCAGGGTAAGGATTGTTGAAGAGAACAAACCACCGATAACAACCACTCCAAGTGGCTGTGAGATGAAGCCACCAGAACCGGTGATGCCTAGAACCAGTGGAGATAGCGCACCAATGGTTGCAAGTGCTGTCATCAAGATAGGACGCAGTCTTTGACGAGCACCATTCATGATGGAATCCTCTAGCGGCATTCCTTGAGCACGGTATTGGTTGATTAGGTCAATCAAAACAATCGCGTTAGTGACCACGATTCCAACTAGTAGCAACATACCGATAAGAGCTGGTAGACCCAAAGCTGTGTTGGTGATCAACAGCGCAACGAATGCACCGGTAGCAGCGAATGGAATAGACACTAGAAGAACCAGTGGCTGAACCAAGCTACGGAAGGTAGCAACCATGATCAAGTAAACAATTGCAATAGCTGCAAGCAGCGCTAAGAACAATTGGTTGAATGAGTCTGCTTGATCTGCAGAAACACCACCGATTGGAAGCAAAGTAGCTCCTACTGGCATATCGTTCTTGATTAGATCAACTTGCTTCGCTACCTGCATTGTGATGGTAGTTAGGCTGGCATCTTTATTTGGAGTCAAAGAAACAGTTGCAGCGCGGTCACCGTCTTGAGTGGTGATCTTGGTTGGAACTGAAACCAAAGCAACATCAGCAACTCGATCTAGTGGAATGTATCCCATAGCGGTTGGAATCTGAATAGCTTTAACTTCATTCACAGTTGTTGGCACTGCACCAGATTTGATATAGATGCTGGTTGCCTTGCTATCAATGTTGATAGTTCCAACACTCTGCGGTGTCATAGCTGAAGAGACAAGGGTTGCAACAGCAATTTCACTTAGTCCTGCGCGAGTAGCTGCCAAACGATCAACTGTTACTCGAAGGGTTCTCTGCTTTTCACTGAGTGTTGTGGTTATCTCTGACGAGACATCATCAATCTTGCCGGTTAGAGCAGTCTTGACCTTTTCAATACCAGCACGAAGCTGAGCATCAGTCTTTGCAGTGACAGTCACATCGATAGTTCCACTTGAACCAAATGACTGGCCAGATTCGAAAGCAACTTTTCCTAGTTCAGGATGAGCTTCGAACTGCTTCTGCATCTTGGCTTGGAAAGCATCTCCATTAACAGTTGCCTTAGTAGAAACCTGGATCTGAATTCCACCAGCAGCTTGACCGAAGGCAACTCGAGAATCTCCTGTTGAACCAATGGTGGTGGTAACAGCAACGGTGTCACCTGAATCTAGAAGCAACTGCTCAACACCTGCAGCAGCCTTTGACTTATCTTCAAGTGAGCTACCGAAAGGAACTGTCTGGGCGATGCTAAATGTTGTTGATCCAGAAGAACCAATGAAGTTGGTCTTGATGAAAGGAACTAGACCGAAAGTAAATAGCAATACCAAGAAAGCAGCAACCAGGGTGATTACCGGACGCTTCTGGGTTGAACTAAGCACAGGCAAGTAAATGCGTTGCAGCAATGACTTGCGCTCGCGAGCTTCCTCTTCTTCACGGACCTTGGCAGCTAGCTTACTTGCAGCAGCTTCAGTGAGGGTCTTCTCAACAGCGGGAGCTTTTAGGAACCAGGTAGCGATAACCGGAACGATGGTCAAAGACACGAATAGTGAAGCAACCAAAGCTAAAGCGAAGGTTAGTGCGAATGGTCTAAACAACTGACCAACTAGGCCACCAACACCGGCAATAGGTAAGAACACGGCAACTGTAGTTAAGGTCGCAGCTGTAATAGCACCAGCAACTTCCTTGACTGAGTTGAGGATTGCTTCCATCTTCTTTTCACCATACGAGAGGTGTCTGTTGATGTTTTCAATAACAACAATTGAGTCATCAACAACACGGCCAATAGCAATAGTTAGCGCGCTAAGGGTGAACAGGTTCAATGAGTAACCAAAACCAGCTAGACCGATGAAGGCAACCAGTAGGG
>WLIC01000039.1 GCA_009702405.1 Actinomycetota bacterium | reverse complement strand
TAGCAGTAGAACAGGCTTCCAATACTTCCAGGCTCTAGCATCAAATTTCTGACCAGGTCTGACTTCAAAACTTAACTCTGTAGCCCAGATCGGAATCATCCGATAACGTCCAGCTATCTTTAGTTCGATTAGTTTGTTTGGGTTAGCAGCCACAGATTCATTGTAGTTTCCAGTTGCACTAAAGAATCATGAGAGTAGTACACCTAAAACACAAATAGAGATTAGGGTTTGCTATTTTGGTGGACCGGGTTTGCTGGAGGTGTCTTGAACTGCTAAGCCCTTGAAACATTTCACGACTTTATTCAATTCAGGCGACTGGGCGTAGTAGTGGTAACCATCTTTAGTGGTTGTTCTACCATTGCACTCATCAAGCTTGATTGTTGTGTCATGAGCTAGTGGGGCGAATACAGCTACACCGTCCATTGCGTAACCAATGATTTTGGTTTCAGCATTTGGATCATCTATTTGAGACCCATATGTTGAACCTTGACAGTCTGTATAGGCGTGAAGGTGGTAACCCTCTATCGGATTGAAGTGTCCGCCACAATCATCAAATGCAGCGATTGTGTATGCGCCAAGAATTGCATCCACAGGAGCAGATCCTGAAATCACTAGTCCATTCAAGGTAACTCCAAGGTCTTTACCCTGAGTGGTAGTAGACCCAGATGTGCTTACTGGGTTCTTAGGTATTAGAGCGGTGATGGGGACAGCTTTACCAGTGTTTGTCCATTCGTACTTACCCTCAACACAGTGATACTTGTATGCCTCTTCAACATCAGGTTTTGCAGCACCTTGAAATGCTTCTTTGGTGTCAGTCACATTTACTTGACCGTCATCTCGATACAGTTTCCACTTGGCATCACCGTAGATCGTGCTGAGATCGAGAATGAATTTGCCGTCCACGTCATAAATCTTGCTACCATCCAGCCAAATACCAGCATCTGTAGCGGAAGTTTTGGTTGTCTCTGGGCAGAATGGGCCAATCTTGGTATCAACTGGAATTCCAGTAACAGTCACTTTGTAACAAGTAGTTTTTGTTCCGTTAGATAAGGTGCAATCAACTTCGGTGATCGGGTTTGCCAGAGAACCTTCCTTAAACAGAGATACATCCAGGCTCTTAGCTCCTAGCGGAACCACCGATGTTGAACTTCCTAAGGCTATAAATGTACCCACCGCAATGGCTACGACGGCAGCTGCAGATATGACAAAGAGTCTGGATTTCTTACTCATTTTCGAGACCTTACTGTTAGTAATGTGAACAAGTGTTCACTAATTACGAGTATACACTTGTTCACGAAATGAAAGGATTCACCTAAACGTGGCTAGCAGGAAAAAACCAGGTGGCCCAAAGTCAATCGGGCTGAAGACAACTCTTGTCGAAGTTGCTGCGGAATTGGCTAGTAACCCACGAACGATCAAGTTACCGACAATGCGTGACATCGCTAAAAAAGCTGGCGTAGCTCCAGGTGCCGCATACAGACATTTTGAATCTCAAGATGAACTATTCATCGAGGTAATCAGGTTTCTTTTTGCTGAACTTGAGGAGAAGCTCAATAAGGCAATAGCAGGGGCTCCAAACTCAGAGTTGAAGTTAGAAAAACTTGCCAGGGCATATGTGTCCTGGGGTCTTACCAATCCAGGCAGCTATCAGCTGTTATTCGAAACCACCGATGAAATGGACATGCCATTACCGGATGAGAGACCAGGCTTGCATTTGATTACTCAGCTAGCGATTCTTATTTCGAATAAACCGAAGCCAGACAAAGCTTCAATCCAAAGAGCAATACAGCTCTGGGTGTCATTACATGGGCTCATATCCTTGAGATCTCACAAGACAGGCATGAAATGGCAAAATTCAATCGACAAGGATGTTGACCAACTGATCAAGGCTTTTATACGCTAGGGACTTCATTCAACAAAAGCAGCACAGGCTTCCAATACTTCCAAGCCCTAGCGTCAAACTTTTGACCAGGTCTAACTTCAAAGTCCAACTCACTAGCCCAGACTGGAATCATCCGATAGTGTCCAGCTATCTTTAGTTCGATTAGTTTGTTTGGGTTAGCAGCCACAGGTTGATTGTAGTTTTAGCAAAAAAGGTCATGCACCAAATGAAGCAGTGAAGCTCTTAGTTCTAAAAATCTTTGCAATCTAGTTGAGACCACTAAATCTTCCGAAAGCAACAAATAGAGCTAACGCCATTAGAACAGTTGTTGTTAGGGCAGCTGACTTTGGGTCCTTGATTCGTATGTGAGTAATAGTTGCACCTGCCATCAAAACAGCGAGGCATAGAGCGGCAACTGGGGTCAGAATGACTGCCATTCCTGTGGCTAGCGGAAGGACAAGGCCTAGCGCACCGAGGATCTCAGCTGAACCAATCAAACGAATGTAGTTTGCAGGCATTTTCGCTGCCCATGGCATTTTTCTAATTTCTTGGATTGGTCGTGAGACCTTCATAAATCCAGCAGCGAGCATAAACAGAGCTAAAGCAGAAGCAGCGATCCAAAGTGCAATATTCATTAGCGAAAAACCTTTCCGCATAGATTATTCCGAATTTACTGACTAGATACTTAGCCGACACGCTTCCACGCTAGTCAGTAATTTGGCGGAGAACGGGGGATTCGAACCCCCGAGGGCTTGCACCCAACCAACTTTCCAAGCTGGCGCCATAGGCCACTAGGCTAATTCTCCTTGACCTAAATAATTAGGTACCGTAAAAGTATAGCCCTTGAGGTTTTTAGCAGGTTTTGATGGTTGCCTTACCGCCACCTACTACAACGCAGAGACTTCCCTTAACTTTGGAAACCGTTGCAGTTAATCTCACACCGTTGGAGATGTTGGTAAAGGTGTATTTGAGAGCTTTAGCTGCATCTCTGAGGTGCTTGCCACTGAGTGCAGCCCTAGCTTTCTTAGCTAATTCTTTAGCTCGCTTAACGATGGCGTTTGCTTTAGCCGTTGATTTACCTTCTGCAGTTATCTGATGGCTAACTCTGTTGATTTGAGCTTCATCAACGATGTCAGTCAGATCAGGAATATCTATGACCAGCTCATTATTGACATTCATTGTGATAGTTGTCGCAGTTGTCATAGACCCACTTGCAGAACTCATTGTTGAATTAACGCTTCCAGATACAACAAGAGAGTTTGCGTCCAAGGTGTATTTGGAGTGCACTGATGAACTAATGCCCAACATTGAGAACCCCATATCCCATGCATAGTCGGTTAAGGTCTCGTTTGACGGGTTAGCTGAAACTGTCACATCTGAATATTGGAACATGGTGAGTAAATCTTTGAAGTTTGAGTTCAGTAACGTGTCGTAGGTCTCTGAACTTGAACTGAAGAGATCAGCTGGGTCGAAGGTTTGGAGCCCCTCAGGCATCTTTACCATTTTTACCATCTTGCTTGAAGATCCCGGAATTCGTGCAAGCACTTTGCTGATGTTATCTGGTGCCGCTAAGTCCTTGTATGAATTCATTGTTGAATAGGCATGACCTTCGATGAAATAAACAGTCAAAGTTTTGCCTTCAACTGTCATGTCTGTCTTTGACTTAGTTTTCGTTGCCGAAACACTTATGTTTGCAAGGGGGCTAGTAGTGCTGTCCGCAGTCATAGTCATGTCAACAGTCATCACAACACCTGATTGGTTAGCTAGGTATTCCGCTCCTAGTGCTGACTTTGCTACGAAATCTTTATAGCCAGCAGTCTCCAGGAATTGCGCATATGTGAGGTTTGTTGTTGGAGCTGCGGTTGCAGCGCTAATTGATGAACCTAACAGTGCCATGCCAGTTGCAATGGCTAATAGTGTTTTTGTGTACTTAGACATTCTCCCTCATTCTCTAAGACGGGGATATCCCCCTAATTTGAAATCTAGCAGGAGTAGATAGATTTTGAGTCCAACTATGTCTAATTTGGGAACAAAATGCCAATTCTGATTGTTAGTTTCACTCCTAAATCAAAGCATTATGGGGAAGTTTTCCCTTCATCAGGCTATGCGCCTCGATGGTGGACCATGATATGTCCGAAGGCAACACTAGGGTGATATCAAGATAAAGGAGTAAAGATGTTTGGTTTGTCTAAGAGGCAGCAGAACTGGCTCATTGTTCTAGCTGCGTTGTTTATTGCATCACTTTGGACTTGGCTTGATGCCAGGCAAAAGGGAGATAACTCAGGTTTCATGTTGGTGGTTTATACCTTCGCAATTCTTGCTTCTTTCTCGACCTATCTTTTCTTGAGAGCAAGAGATAAGAACAACGAAGCTCTTGAAGCCCTTGGCAAGCAGTTGGCAATTCTTGATCGCATGGCTGATGGAACCATTGAGGACGAAGACTATGTCTTTTCTACTCAAAAGGATGAAGTGGTTATAGCCCGAGTAAACCAAACAATGTTGAAAGAGTTTAGGAGCAATGGCTCAACTCGATCAGGCGGGTACGGGGGAGTTAGTTTTCCAATCTTTGGAAGAGTTAGAGGAAATGTTGGAGGTTATTCCGGGCAGAGCAGAAGAAACCCAGAAGAGTCAACTCCTATAGACATTGGCACCTCCACCTACACAAACCAGCGAATTGTCTTTGCAGGTGAAAATGTGGTTAGAGAGTTTGACCTAAGCAAGCTAGTTAACCTAGAAGCAGGGGATAACGGGATTACTCTCACTATTGCAGTCTCCAATCGAGATAAAGCTTCTGTCTTAGCATCCATAAACTTTGATGACCTGACCCCGGGTATCGCTGCCAGCATCGCCGTTGCTTACCAAGAAGGCGGTAAGGCTGAAGCTGTGAAGAAGATCAAGGAAACTAAGAAGCAAATCCAAGACGCTATTGACCTTGAGGTAGCTAAGTCCGCCAAGAAGGGCTAGGAAATAGCGGTCTTTTCAAGGTTTAGAATAGGACTGGACTCCCCGTGCGGCGTCACCTCGGCTAACTCCCCCAGGATCGAAAGATAGCAAGGGTAACTGGGCTCTGGCGGGTGTGCGGGGAGTCTTTACACAGCTGTCTGGCTAAGACTTATTGGCTGATTTATTCAGAGAACTAAGACCTGCTATCAAAATAATTAGCCCAACAATTCCAATAGGGAAACTCATAATATATTGCAGTCCAAGACCTGGGTTATTGTCCGTTCTAAGAGCTTCTTCAGTATTTTTATAATTTATAAAAGCGAAGATTATTACTGCTAATCCAATAATGGTAAAAATGATTCCAAGTAATTTGGAACTCTTGGAGGCACCAGTTGAAACCTCTGCGGGCTGTTCATCTTTGAATACGTTTCGACTGCTTCCACATTTCTGACAGTGCGTTTGATCGATAGATATTTCGTTCTTGCAGCTAGGGCATGAGTTTTGTTCTGTGACAGGAGAAACAATTAGTTTCGATCCGCAACCACCGCAGAATTCATCATTTTGATTCATTTCGCGCTTGCAATTTTGACAATTCATAACTTGCTCTCTCTATATGTCGATGTGAGGTTAGGTAGTCAAGAAATCCCAGAATCTCTTAATCAGAATCAGGGGCATAAGGCTGGATAACAGACCAACGGCAAGGTAGAACCAAGCCGCGAAGAACGGGAGTTCTCCCGATATCGCTCTCCGAACTAAGTCTGGGTTTACAATGCCAACTAGATATTGCAGGAGCCCAAGAAGTAGCAACAACAGCAAACCCACACTGCCATTGAATACCATCAGGCGAGTTAGGAAACTTCTCTTGCCACGCCTAGAGCCGCAAGTTCGACACCACTGGTCATCCTGGATGAACTCCGTGCCGCATTCGCGACAATGTTTCATTGTTCCCCGAAAATAGGTCAAGATTGTGTCCTTTGCCTTGACACTGAATTGCTTCAAGCTGCCCCCTAACTCAGCACCTATGAGTGAATTTTACAAGGATTCACAGGTTGTCAATAGATTAGCCTTGGAGGCCTTAAAAAAAGACTTAAACTCTAAGAGTGTCCACCGCTCTCTATCGTCGTTACCGCCCAGAGTCCTTTGCTGAACTGATTGGGCAGACTCAAGTTACCGTGCCTCTGATGGCAGCTCTCAAGAGCGATCGAGTGAACCATGCTTATTTGTTTAGCGGTCCTCGTGGTTGCGGTAAGACTACCTCCGCAAGAATCCTTGCTCGTTGTTTGAACTGTGCTGAAGG
>WLIC01000038.1 GCA_009702405.1 Actinomycetota bacterium | reverse complement strand
TTCAATACGTAGCACTAGAGACAGTTGCTGAGCCTAACCAACCTTTTACTTTCAATGAGATTTCAAAAGATGGTTCAAATAAGGTTCTAACTCAGGTCACAACACGAGTAACACCTAACCCCGCTCATGCTGTTCTAATTGCTGACCGCGTTCAAGTGGATGGCACTAAAGGTTATTGGCTTGTTGTCCCAGCTTCGACTGTGAACGGTGAAATATTCATGGCCGTTGGTTTTATCTCCGATCTCAATTCAGCCAAAATAGCTCTAGGTCAAGCACAGTTACTTTATGTGGCTCAAGCATTCCTACCGATAGCTGGAAGATACCTTCCTAGTGAAGCACCAGAGCCAGCACTGGAAACAAACCTGTACCCAACTATGTCGGTAGCTCAACTGATCAACTTGAACCAGTCTGAGCTTCCTGCTTATGCCGGTTTCTTGGCAGTTACAAAATCAAATGCCTATACGAAGTTGCCAGGGGTTGAACCGATCACTATTGGCTTGGCTAAATCAGATAGCCAACTGAACTGGCTATCTGCTTTCTATGCCATCGAATGGACTGTTTTTGCAGGTTTTGCTGTGTTCATGTGGTGGCGTCTATTGGCTGATGCCTATAGAAAACAGCAAGAAGCACTGCTAGATTCTGCGCAATAGCTAGCCTTGGCAGAACTGCCTTGCTGCTGCTAGGTAAAATAGGGTCATGAACCCCACCGCTAAATCAGCCCTCTCCTTCTATAAGGTCTCATCCTTCATTACAGGTATCTTCCTACTTCTTGTAGTTCTTGAGATGACCTTGAAGTATGCCTTTGGGCAGACCATCTGGTCAGGTGGAGATGTTGGTCTTATTGGTCTAGTGCCAAACCCAGTTGATGATGCAGGTTTGCCAAGCGATGGCATTGACATCTCTAAGTTGTTACTTCAGATCCACGGAATATTGTATGTGGTTTACCTGTTTGCTGATTTTAGAATCTGGCGCATGGCTGAACTCAAGTTCAAAGATTTCCTAATCATCGCTATGGGTGGAATTGTCCCGCTAACTTCGTTCTTCATTGAACGTGAATACACCAAGAACGTCTCAATCATTCTCACTAAGGCCGGTGCTTCAAAATAAACGATTCAACTAATAGACCAGTCCTAGTTGTTGACTTTGGTGCTCAGTATGCTCAGCTAATTGCTCGACGTGTTCGTGAAGCAGGGGTTTATAGCGAGATTGTTCATCACAATGTTTCAGCAAGTGATGTCAAGGCAAAGAACCCGTTAGCAATCATTCTTTCTGGTGGTCCATCAAGTGTTTATGAGCCTGGCTCTCCTCAGCTCGATAAAGGCATTCTGGAACTGGGTATTCCTGTTCTTGGTATTTGCTACGGCTTCCAAGTTTTAGCTTCTAGTCTCGGTGGTCGAGTTGATAAGACTGGACTTAGAGAATATGGTGCAACAGATTTGACTGTTGTTGCTGGGGGAGAGATCCTGGCAGGGCAAGCTTCAAACCAGATTTGCTGGATGAGTCACGGTGACCAGGTTATGGTTGCTCCCGATGGTTTTGAAGTTCTAGCAAGCACCGCAACAACACCGGTTGCAGCTTTTGCTAACTCTGCGAAGAAGATTTATGGAGTGCAGTGGCACCCAGAGGTAAAGCATTCTCAGTTTGGTCAGAATGTTTTAGAAAACTTCTTACACAAAGCAGCAGGCATTCCAGCTGATTGGAATAGCGGCAACGTTATAGCCGATCAGGTTGAAAAGATCAGAACTCAAGTTGGAACAGACAGAGTTATCTGTGGTCTATCCGGTGGCGTTGATTCTGCTGTTGCAGCAGCACTGGTTCACAAAGCTGTTGGTGACCAGTTGGTCTGTATTTTTGTGAACCACGGTCTGATGCGTGAAGGTGAAGTTGAACAGGTCGAGCGTGACTATGTTGCAGCTACTGGAATCAGGTTGGTAACCGTTGATGCAGAAGAGAAATTCCTCACTGCTCTTGCAGGGATAACTGACCCTGAAACTAAGCGCAAGATCATTGGTCGAGAGTTCATTAGAGCTTTTGAAGAAGCTCAGTTAGCTCTAATCGCTGAATCTAAAGCGGATAACCGCCCAATCAAGTTCCTAGTTCAAGGCACCCTGTATCCAGATGTTGTTGAATCTGGTGGTGGTGTGACAGCTGGTATCAAGTCTCATCACAACGTAGGTGGCTTACCTGATGACCTACAGTTTGAGTTAGTAGAACCACTTAGAACACTGTTCAAAGATGAGGTTCGAGCCATTGGTTATGAACTTGGACTACCTAAGGAAATAGTTGGCAGACAGCCATTCCCAGGCCCTGGCCTTGGTATTCGTATTGTTGGTGAGGTTACTAAAGATCGACTAGACCTTCTTCGTAAAGCTGATGCCATTGTTAGAGCAGAGCTAACCGCAGCTGGTCTTGATGGTGAGATTTGGCAGTGTCCTGTAGTTCTTCTTGCTGATGTTAGGTCTGTTGGTGTTCAAGGAGATGGCAGAAGCTATGGCCATCCAATTGTTCTTCGTCCTGTTTCAAGTGAAGATGCGATGACTGCTGACTGGTCAAGACTTCCTTACGACCTACTAGCAAAGATTTCTAACCGTATTACCAATGAGGTATCCGGTGTTAACAGAGTTGTCTTGGATGTGACAAGTAAGCCACCTGGCACCATTGAGTGGGAGTAAAACTTAAATAAGAAAGCCGCCTAAGAAGTTCTTAGGCGGCTTTACTTTTCACTACTAGCCAAGTGTGATGTATATCACTCTGGTCTGTGTCAGAATCGGCTTCTTAGTCTTAGCGTTGACTGGTAGGTAAGTGGTAGGAAACATTCTGTATCTAATGATTGTTACCTTCACGTCTAGACCAACATAGCCAGCCTTTAGAGCGCTGTATGCGGCTGTCTCAGTCTTGGCGTTACAGAATGGAGAAGCAGCCTTAAAGGTCTTCTTAGCCATAGCAAGCTTGTACTGAGCCGGAGTTTTAGATGCCATTGCCTTCAAAATACCGAAGTCAACACTGCACTTATAGGCTTTACCAGCGATAGTGAATTCGCTAACCGCATTAATCTTTCCAATGAAGATACCGTAAGTCTCCACCTTGAGTGCAGCTAGTTTCTTGTCCCAACTGAATCCAACGTCAACAAACTTAGTGAGCTTGCCACTAGCCAGTGATGTTGGGTGCAGAGGATCTCCATTGTCGACAACAGGGAGGCCGGCATCAGTTGCGATATCGAATTCCATCTTCGTCGCTGCAATAGCGGCAAAGCGAGCATCACCAGGCTGAGTAATTGTTAGTTCACAGCGACCAGCCTTCAGGCCTGTGACGTGCCCATCGTCTGTTACATCACAGATCAGTGGGGTAGCGCTAACGAATGCTGGCACAAGACCTGAACTCGCTGTTACATCCAAATCAAAACCATCAGAGGAATCCGTTGGCTTTGTCGGCTGAACAATGTTTAGAGTCTGCGCAGTCTTGGTTAGAACAATCGAAACAGTTGCGCTAGTTGCAGCATTGAAAGCAGCTGTCGCGGCAGTTGTAGCACCAACAGTACAAGTTCCAGCTGAAATAAAGGTCAACTGATTTCCTGCAACTGTACAAACAGCAGTTGTCTTAGATGAGTAAACAACAGGCATAACTACTTCACCGGAAACTCCGGTTGCCGTGATGCTTGAGGTTAGAGTTCTGGCGCTTTCACCTGCACCTCCAGTTAATTCCCCAGGATCAACAACAATTACTGGAGTTACTTTGCCTGGGCCTGTGTAGGTAAATGTTCCAGCATCTATAGTTCCCTGGCCATAGACCAAGCTAACTGGTACTTCTCCTGTTGTTCCGTTAGGAACCTCAAGGGTTACTAGTGTTGCAGTCTTGGTGAACTTGACTGTCCTTCCACCAATAATTGCGTTAGTAACTAGATCTAGGTTCACACCACCGACAGTGATCTTGGTGCCAGCAGGAACTGTGTTTGTCGCGAAACCAACCGCAGGAACAGTTACGAAAGGCGCAGGAGCAATGTTGCCAGAGTAAGCCTGGCTGAATGCACCTGCTGAGTTGTAAGCACTAATTGTAAATGCATACTTACCAACACCTGTTGGAGTTCCAGTGATCGCACCGGTAGCTTCATCAAGAGTCAAACCAGCAGGTAGGTCTCCAGCTGAGATTGTGTATGTCACAGCAGGGAAACCAACAGCAGTTAGTTGGTCTTCAAAGACCTTTCCTGTCTGAAGTGGATTGATCGTTGTCTTGTTGAATGCGGTAGGTGCTTTGTTGACTACGAAGTTAGCATCTTCACCAGATACTTCATTGTTAGCAAGATTTGAATCAGGGGTCGCAGAACTTAGAGTTGCTGCACCACCATCGGTGTATTCACCGCCAACTAGGGAACCTGCAAGAGCCACAGGGATTGTGAATCGAACTGAACCATCAACGTCAAGAACCTTGTTTGTTGAACAAGTTACTTCGGTGCTGCTAGTTAGAACACAACCTGCACCTAGAGGAGCAACAGCTGTTACTCCGGTTGGGAGGGTGTACTCAACAGTCGCGCCAGCAGCCTTAGCAGGTCCGTTGTTAGTGACAGTAAGGTCAATCGCACCCTTACCTCCAGCGACAGTCTTGCCAGCACTTGAAACTGATACAAATAGGTCTGTTTCAGCACTGCCAACTGTCAATGTGTGAGTGAGAGCCGTAGAAGCTAGGAATGCGTAGTCACTTTCTCTAGTTACTTTGAACTGACAGGTTCCAGCAGCAATTGAAGTTACGTTTACACGTTGACCAGCAAGAGCCACAGAACAAACAGTTGGAGTTAGACCAACCAAAGTCAAAGCACCGTAACCATCGCCACCTGAGATGATGATTTGGGTTGTGGACTTACCGTTCCAAAGTGGGACCTGAAGTTCACCAGGAGCAAGCTTCGCAATCAGCGCATCTTGCTCTGACTTTGCAATGGTGATGCTTACTGATGCACTAGCAGCATTGAAGTAAGGATCGCTTGCCTTGGTTGCGTTGATAGTACAAGTACCGGGGCGAAGAACTGTGACTAGGTCACCCTCCAGTGAACAAATAGCCGCACTTGCTTGAGCGACGGTATAGGTAACATCACCTAATCCCGAACCACCAACTGCGCTAACGGTCGTTGAAGCGTTTGTGTCCTTGTTATAGGTAAGGCTTGTGCTGTCTGCAGTCAATGAGAACACTGCTTGAGTGCCTTTTGCGATTCTTACAGTAACAGCTGTTGAAACTTCAGAGTAGTTCACGTCTCCAGCCTTTGTGACAACAACCACACAGTCACCACCAGTAATAACTGTGATGACGTTGCCTGAAATAGAACAGATAGTTGTTGATGCCTCTGACAGCGCATATGTAACAGCACCAGTTCCAGAGCCACCAACTGTTGTGATCGTTGAAGTCAAAACTGAGTTAGCGGCGTAAATTATCGAGCTCGGTGATGCTGACGCATTGAATGCAGCTTGCTTAGTTTTCAGAATAGGAATTGTTAGAGAGGTGGCGTATGCGTTGTACCCTGCATCTCCAGCTTTAGTGATATTTATTAAGCAGTCGCCAACTCTAAGTGCAGTCATTGTGATCTTATTTCCGACAACAGCTACAGAGCAGTTACCCGCACTTGATGCATCTACTATTGCAGTGATGGTGCTATTAGCAACACCACCGGTTACTGTTATGACATCTGTTGCAGCAGGAGTTGCAAAGTAAACGGAAGGACTGGCAGGATTTACAACCACATTGTTTTGGTTACCTTTGACAATAGTCAAAATGACAATTGAGCTTGATGCAATTAGCGTTCCATCCGGAGCCCTCGAAACGTTGATTGCAAGAACTGTACAAGTACCTTGCCCCAAAGTTGTGACCTGAGCCGTAGAACCATTTCCCGCAACTGAACAGACACTCTTGCTAGCAGCATCAACTGAGTAGCTGATTATGTCGCCTTCTAGAGAACCTTCCACGGTTACAGTAGTTGCAACTCCAGGAGCGGCAACATAACCAACAGTTGTGTCTGGCACGCTAGCGCTAATCTGGGTGCCAGGCTGAGCAATGCGAACTGTTGCAGTTGCAGTTGCGTCGGCGAAGTTCTTATCTCCAGCCTTTGTAGCTGTTACTACACAGTAACCAAAGTAGTTAGCTGTAATAGATGCCAC
>WLIC01000037.1 GCA_009702405.1 Actinomycetota bacterium | reverse complement strand
CTCTCAAGCAAAAGGAATTCAACTCTGCAGAGTTTGTTTCAGCAATCAGAGTTTGCTACCGAACCGAACTTCTCAAGATTGCAATCTTTGATTTATCTCAAGCAGATCCACAAAAAGCTCAACCTAGAGTTTCACTTGCCCTGGCTGACTTGGCAGGTGCTGCACTAGAAGCAGGACTTGTTATTGCTCGCAAAGAACTCATTGAGAGCACCGAATTTGGAACATTTACCGAGGAAGAAGTAAACAACACTCGACTTGCAGTTATCGGTATGGGTAAAGGTGGAGCAGGAGAGCTAAATTACATCAGCGATGTTGATGTGATCTATGTCGCAGAGTCAGCAACTGAAACCCTTGAAAACGAACGCATGTTAGCTATTGCTACCAAGTTGGCCACCAGACTGATGCGAGCTATGGATGCCAACAATCCTGAGCCAGCCCTGTGGCAAGTCGATGCCAATCTTCGACCAGAAGGTAAATCGGGAGCATTAGTTAGAACGCTTGATTCACACCAGGCTTACTATTCACGTTGGGCAGAGAACTGGGAGTTCCAGGCCTTGCTAAAAGCTAAACCAATGGCCGGGGATAAAGAACTCGGGTCTCGTTATTTTGCCGCAGTTCAGCCCCTGGTTTGGCAATCAACACAGCGTGAGAACTTTGTTGAATCAGTGCAGCGAATGCGCGAGCGAGTTAGTGCAAACATTCCTGAAGATGAAGTTGATCGTCAGATAAAACTTGGTGTTGGTGGACTTAGAGATATTGAATTTACCGTTCAACTATTGCAACTAGTCCACGGTAGAACAGACGATAGCGTTCATGCACCAGATACGATTACGGCTATCGACCAGTTAGCTGCAGGTGGATACATCGGTCGAGCTGAGGCTCAAGAGTTCTCTCAGCACTATAAGTTCTTGCGTCTTATTGAACATCGCATTCAGATGGCTCAAATGAGAAGAACTCATTTGATGCCCTTGGAAGAGAACGCTCAGCGAGCAATAGCTCGTTCAGTGAACCTTGCCTGGACTGCAGAGGATCTTCTCAAGCACTGGCAGGAAGTGAAGCAGCAAGTAAGGGCTTTGCACCAGAAGATTTTCTATCGACCATTACTTGCTGCTGTGTCCAAAGCCTCTGATGGTCTAGAGCTCTCAAATGATCAAGCAGCAGATCGTTTAGCGGCTATTGGCTTCATTGATCCAAAGGGAGCGCTTACTCACATCTCAGCACTAACTTCTGGTCTATCAAGACGAGCGCAGATCCAGAAACAGTTGTTACCTGTCTTGCTTCAGTGGTTTGCTGAAGGAACCGATCCTGACTCGGCATTATTGGCTTTCAGAAGACTAAGTGAAAACCTGGGTGAATCACACTGGTACTTGCGCATGCTTAGAGATAGCACCGGTGCTGCTGAACGCATGACTGTAGCGTTATCAACAAGTCGACTTGCCACAGCGATGTTGGAGTTGATTCCTGAAGGCGCAGCCTGGTTCGAAGACGTCACTCAATTACATCCTCAAAACTTAGAAACACTAAGAATGCAATCAGAGTCGCTTGGAACTAGACACGATTCGCTCGAAGAATTTGGTAAAGCCATAAGACACATTCGCCGCAGAGAAACTTTGCGTCTTGCTTTAGGTGCTGTTGTTGGTGAGCTAACCCTCAAAGAACTTGGCACAGGGCTCACAGACATCACACAGTGGTATCTAGAATCTCTTGCTACTGCGGTCCTTGAGAGCATGAAGCACAATGATTCTCCTGTGCTAGATCTGGTTGATTTTGGCATAGTTGCCATGGGCAGATTCGGTGGCGCAGAGCTTGGCTTTGGCAGCGATGCTGATGTCATGTTTGTTTACGACCCGAAACCAACCATTCCTGTTGCTATAGCCCAAAAAGCAGCTGAGTTAGTTATCAGTGAAATCAAACGACTAGCGACTGATCCACAGCTTGAATTTGAACTAGATATGGATCTCCGCCCTGAAGGTAAAAACGGCGCGGTTACCAGATCTCTCGAATCCTATAAAGCGTATTACTCTCGTTGGGCTGACATTTGGGAGAATCAAGCTCTATTACGTGCCCGCATGATTTACGGCTCTGCGCAGCTGCGTGAAGGCTTCAATGAGTTAGTTGATGCTTATCGCTATCCAGCTAACTTTGAGAATAAATCCATCGTAGAGATTAGACGAATCAAGGCTCGTGTTGAAAATGAGAGACTTCCTCAAGGAGCAGATCCAAAGCGTCATCTCAAGTTAGGCCGTGGTTCGCTGAGTGACATCGAATGGCTCGTTCAATTACTTCAACTCAAACATGGCAATGAACATCCATCGATTAGGACTCCTAGAACACTTGAGGCACTAGAAGCTCTTGTAGTTGCTGGTTTAATCGAAGCTCATGACGCACGAGTTTTAGAGGAAGCTTGGTTACTATCAAGTCGCATTAGATCTGCTTCAGTGCTCTGGTCAAACAAGAGATCTGATGTATTGCCAACCGATAGACGACAACTCGAAGGCATGGCGAGAATACTTGAGTATCCAAGAGGTTCTGCTTCAAAGCTTGAAGAAGATTACCTAGCTTTCACTCGCAGGTCTCGCATGGTCTTTGAAAGACTGTTCTTCGCTTAAAGCAAAAGCGGGCCATCTTTCGATGACCCGCTAAAGCTTTTACGACTAAACGCCGTAGTAAAGCTCGAACTCGTATGGGTGTGGACGCTGAGCGAAAGGCTTGATTTCCTTCTCGCGCTTGTAATCAATCCAAGTCTCAATTAGATCCTTAGTGAAAACATCGCCTGCCAACAGGTAGTCGTGGTCTGCCTCTAGTGCCTTTAGAACTTCTTCGAGTGAACCTGGAACCTGAGGAATGTTCTTAGCTTCCTCTGGTGGCAACTCGTAAAGGTCCTTGTCAACTGGAGCGTGTGGCTCAATGCGGTTCTTGATTCCATCAAGACCAGCCATCAACATTGCAGCGAATGCAAGGTAGGCGTTACCTGAAGCATCAGGAGCGCGGAACTCAATGCGCTTAGCCTTCGGGTTAGTACCAGTCATTGGAATACGAATAGCAGCTGAACGGTTACCAGCAGAGTAAACAAGGTTTACTGGAGCTTCGAAACCAGGAACTAGACGACGGTAGCTGTTAACTGTTGGGTTAGTGAAAGCAAGCAAGCTTGGAGCGTGCTTTAGTAGTCCACCGATGTACCAACGAGCTAGATCTGATAGACCGCCGTAGCCGTTCTCGTCATAGAACAATGGCTTGCCATCTTTCCATAGCGACTGGTGAACGTGCATACCTGAACCGTTGTCACCGAAAAGTGGCTTAGGCATGAAGGTAGCGGTCTTGTTGTAGTTGTATGAAGTGTTCTTCACGATGTACTTGAACTTCAAGACATCATCAGCTGACTGAACCAAAGTGTTGAATCTGTAGTTGATTTCACACTGACCAGCAGTTCCAACTTCGTGGTGGCTACGCTCAACGGATAGTCCAGCCTTTTCAAGGTTTAGAACAATCTCATCGCGAATGTCAGCTAAGTGGTCAACTGGAGAAACTGGGAAGTAACCACCCTTGTAAGGTGTCTTGTTTCCTAGGTTACGACCACCATCTGATTCAGTTTCGCGAGCTGAGTTCCAAGTACCTTCGATTGAATCAACGAAGTGATAAGCGGTGTTTGACTTTGTCTCAAAGCGAACCTCGTCGAAGATGAAGAATTCAGCTTCAGGAGCGAAGAACGCAGTGTCTGCGATACCGGTTGAAGCTAGGTACGCTTCAGCCTTCTTAGCAACCTGACGTGGGTCACGGTGGTAGATCTCACCGTTACGTGGGTTGTAGATGTCGAAGTTGATGATAAGAGTCTTCTCAACACGGAAACCATCTAGGTAAGCAGTTGTGACATCAGGGATTAGCTGCATGTCTGACTCGTGAATTGAAGCGAAGCCGCGAATCGATGAAGCATCGAATAGTTGGCCGTTTACGAAGAAGTCTTCATCAATCTGACTAACAGGCAAGTTGAAGTGTTGCTGAACACCAGGTAGATCGGTGAAGCGAACATCAACGAACTTGACGTCTTCATCTTTGATGAATTTGATGACCTCGGATGCTGATTTAAACATAGGGAGAGCCCTTCAAAGGTTTGTGGGTTTCGAGCGATCCATTACGCTCAAGACCACTTTATCGCCCTGAAGCCTAAGACTTAGGCAAAACTATGTTTCAGGCTTGTAAAAAGTTTCTGAAAACTACTGAATCCGCTTTGATGCACGCATCTTGGCTGGGTCAATTCCCTTAGGAATTGGCATACCGAAACGGGTATCTAGGGCTGAAAGGCGGTTCTGAACAGCCGCAATTTCTGCTCTGTTCAGGGTTCTCTTGAGTTGCTTTACCTTCTTGTGTAGCTGAACTAGTGGGACGCCTTCACCATCTTGAGAGCTGTAGAAGGTGTGAACGCTGACACCTGAAGCAACGCGCTGGACTTTACGTCTCTCGTCTTCAAGTAATGCCTTGGTGCTTGTTTTAGCACCTTCTCCCATCAGAACAACACCAGCAGGTCCCACGATTCTGAATACCATGTCTTTGGTCTTCGGGTTGATGGCAACTGGCTGGTTTGATCCTTTATAGGTTCTGCGGGTTAGCGTGCCAACTGTGATGCTTACGCGACCTGGTTCGGTTTCGTACTTCTTGAAGATCGCTGTGTTAGCTCTCCGAGTAAGCACCAGTAAGCAGGTCAGATAACCAGAAGCAATACCAAGGATTGCCCAGATGACTATGCCGAGGAAGTTGAAGTTGGAGATGATTGCACCAACGGCGCTGATAGCCAAAAATGCACCAATACCAACTAAGACTCCGATTGGTAGTGCTTTAGGGTCAGCATCTTTCAGGAAACGTACTTGCTCGCCGAATTGTGCGAAGAGACCTGGAGCTTTGTCAGCTTTTTTCTTTGATTTATCTTTTGCCATGATGTTTAGCCTATTGGTTGTTTAGTTGACAGCCTGACTGAAACCGTCGCGTACAGCGGCTTCAGCTAGGTGTTGGAGGTTTTCAGGGATAGTGTCGCCACGTTTGATCATGCTTTGAGCCCAAAGTCTGCCAGCACGGTAGCTGCTGCGAACTAGGGGACCGCTAAGGACGCCTAGGAAACCCATGCCTTCAGCAATCTCTTTTAGCTCAACGAATTCTTGAGGCTTAACCCACCTTGAAACAGGATGATGTCTAACAGTTGGTCTCAAGTATTGAGTAATTGTGACGATGTCTGTGCCAGCGTCATAGAGATCCTGCAACGCTTGAACAACCTCAGAGATTTCTTCACCCATACCAAGAATTAGATTGCTCTTGGTAACCATGCCAGCGTTTCTGGCTTGAGTTAGAACATCGAGTGAACGTTCGTAAGTGAAAGCAGGTCTAATCTGTTTGAAGATTCTAGGAACTGTTTCAACGTTGTGAGCAAATACTTCGGGTTGGGCATCGAAAACTTTTTGCAACCATTCAGGCTTACCTGAGAAGTCAGGAACAAGGATTTCAACACCTGTGCCAGGAGATTGCTTGTGAATTTGTCTAATGGTTTCTGCGTAAAGCCATGAACCTTCATCAGGAAGATCATCTCTAGCAACACCGGTAACTGTTGCGTAGCGCAGCTGCATCTTCACAACAGATTGACCAACTCTTCTTGGCTCATCTGGATCCAAATTAGCTGGCTTACCGGTGTCAATCTGACAGAAGTCGCAACGTCTTGTGCACTGTGCTCCACCGATTAGGAAAGTCGCTTCCCGATCTTCCCAACACTCAAAGATGTTTGGGCAGCCCGCTTCTTGGCAGACAGTGTGCAAACCTTCAGTTTTTACCAGAGTGTGCAGTGCCTGATACTCAGGACCCATCTTCGCCTTGGTCTTAATCCATTCAGGCTTACGTTCAATAGGGACCTCGGCATTGCGTGCTTCAACACGCAGCATGCGCTTTGGTGCTGGCTCTTGGGTCACTTGGTCACTTTTCCGATCGAAGTTAGGTGCTTTTGAATAACAACGCTTGCCATAGCTGGTGTGATGTCTCTTTGCACTAACTCGCTTATCGTACTCGTTTCTGCGTCCTTGATACCGCAGGCAATGATGGTTTCGTAGGCTTTCAAAGAGTTATTACAGTTCAAAGCAAAGCCATGCATGGTTGTTCGTTCCGCTACTCTGATGCCTATGGCTGCAATCTTGACGTGGGCACTTCCAACTGGTGCCCAGACGCCAGATCGACCTTCAACTCTTTCCGTATAGAGTCCAAACTCTGCAATGCTGTCTATGAGAACCTGCTCTATCCAGCGCACATAACCAACAACATCGATTGGCTCAGGAAGTTTCATGATTGGGTAACCGACAAGTTGGCCAGGCCCATGCCAAGTAATCTTGCCACCACGGTCAACATCTATAACAGGAGTGCCATCTTGAGGGCGCTCTTCGTCCTCGG
>WLIC01000036.1 GCA_009702405.1 Actinomycetota bacterium | reverse complement strand
GCTGCGATGCTAGGTCAACCTGTCTCCATGTTGATTCCTAAGGTTGTTGGTTTCAAACTAACTGGAGCTATTCCAACCGGAGCAACTGCAACGGATGTTGTTCTTACCATCACAGAGATGCTTCGTAAGCACGGCGTTGTTGGTAAGTTCGTTGAGTTCTATGGCGCTGGTGTTGCATCTGTACCACTTGCTAACAGAGCAACTATCGGAAACATGAGCCCAGAGTTCGGATCAACTGTGGCAATCTTCCCAATTGATCAAGTAACTATTGATTACCTTCGTTCAACTGGAAGATCTGAAGAGCAGATTGCACTTGTTGAGCAATACAGCAAGACTCAGGGTCTATGGCACGATGCCAATAATGAAGCTGCGTATTCCGAATACATCGAACTAGATCTTTCAACAGTAGTTCCATCTATTGCAGGTCCTAAGCGTCCTCAGGACAGAATCATTTTGGCTGATGCTAAGCAAAACTTTGCAAAAGACATTAAGACTTACAGCTCTGAAGTTTCTAAGGCAAGTTCTGTTGCAGGGGAGCAATACACAATCGACAATGGATATGTAGCTATTGCATCAATCACTTCTTGCACCAACACATCGAACCCATCAGTGATGATGGCTGCAGGTCTATTGGCTCGTAAGGCTGTTGCTAAGGGTCTAAAGAGTAAGCCTTGGGTAAAGACATCTCTAGCTCCTGGTTCAAAAGTTGTTACTGAGTACTTTGACAAAGCAGGGCTTACCGAAGATCTCAATGGTCTTGGCTTTGATTTAGTTGGTTATGGTTGCACAACCTGTATCGGTAACTCAGGTCCACTAGATCCTGCTATCTCACAGAGCATCAATGAAAACGATTTGGCTGTTACAGCTGTTCTTTCAGGTAACAGAAACTTTGAAGGCCGCATCAATCCAGACATCAAGATGAACTACTTGGCTTCGCCGCCACTAGTTGTTGCCTATGCATTAGCTGGAACTATGGACTTTGATTTCGAATCAGATTCACTTGGCGAGGACTCTTCAGGTAACCCGGTTTATTTGAAGGACATCTGGCCAACACCAGAAGAAGTTCAGACAACCATTGACGCGACTATCAATTCAGATATGTTCAACCGTCAATACGCTGGCGTATTCGAAGGTGACGAACGTTGGAAATCATTGCCAACTCCAACCGGTGACACATTCAGCTGGGATCCTAAGAGCACCTATGTTCGTAAGCCTCCTTACTTTGAAGGTATGACCATGGAGCCTGCAAAGGTGATGGACATCTCTGGTGCTCGTGTTCTAGCAAAACTTGGGGACTCCGTTACAACTGATCACATCAGCCCAGCAGGTTCAATCAAAGCTGATTCACCGGCAGGAAGATATCTTTCTGAGCACGGAGTTTCCAGAGTTGACTTCAACTCTTATGGTTCTCGTAGAGGTAATCACGAAGTCATGATTCGTGGAACATTTGCAAACATTCGTTTACGCAATGAGTTGCTAGATGGCATTGAAGGCGGATACACCAGAGACTTCACATCTCCTGATGGTGCACAAGCATTCATTTATGATGCTTCAAATAACTATCAAAGCAATGGAACTGCGCTAGTGATCTTGGCTGGAAAAGAATACGGCTCTGGTTCATCTAGAGACTGGGCTGCAAAGGGAACTGCACTGCTTGGAGTGCAAGCTGTTATTGCAGAGAGCTTCGAAAGAATTCACCGCAGCAACCTAATTGGTATGGGTGTTTTGCCGTTGCAATATCTGCCAGGTCAAACAGCAGCAAGCCTAGGTTTGGATGGCACTGAGTCATTCTCTATTTCCGGAGTTACTGAACTAAATTCTGGAGTTACTCCAAAGACGCTAAAGATAGTTGCTTCGCCAACTTCACACAGCGCAGCTGGAAAAGCTGAGATAACTTTCGAAGCGGCTATTCGTATTGATACACCTGGAGAAGCTGATTACTACCGTCATGGTGGAATCTTGCAGTATGTGTTGCGAAGTTTGGTTGGCTAATCATGTCGCTGTTGAGCTCTATAAAATCTCCTGAAGATTTAAAGACGCTCACGCTATCTCAAATGCAAGAGCTAGCTCAAGAAATACGCGAGTACTTGATTGAGACTATTGCAGCAACCGGAGGTCACTTAGGTCCGAATCTTGGCGTTGTCGAACTGACTCTGGCAATTCACAGAGTTTTTGATTCACCGTCAGACAGCGTTATTTTTGACACCGGTCACCAGAGTTATGTTCACAAACTTGTTACAGGTAGATCAGATCTTTCATCGATCAGAACTAAAGACGGCATCGCTGGATACCCGCAAAGATCCGAATCAATTCACGATGTCGTTGAATCTTCCCACGCCTCTTCATCGCTCTCCTGGGCAGATGGGATCTCAAGAGCATACAAACTAACTGGTCAATCTTCTCGTGCTGTTGTTGCGGTCATTGGCGATGGTGCTCTAACCGGTGGTATGGCTTGGGAAGCTCTGAACAACATCACTGACGATAACGATAGAAAGCTAATCATCGTTGTAAACGACAACGGACGCTCATATGCTCCGACTATTGGTGGGCTAGCTCGTTATTTGAATAACGTTCGCACAGAGCCGTTCTATAAGCGCATGTATCGTGCCTCTAGAAGGTTCTTTTCACACTTTGGCCCAGTAGGGCGATTGGCTTATGCAACCCTTCGTGGAGCCGGTAAGGGCCTATTGGGTTCCTTCACACCTAAGAGCATGTTCCCTAACTTAGATTTGAAATACATCGGTCCAATTGATGGACATGACCAAGAAGCAATGGAGCAGGCTCTGCGTCAAGCAGAGAACTACGGGGCACCAGTTATCGTGCACGCAATTACCCAAAAGGGTAGAGGGTTCCCATTAGCTGAAGACGACATTGATGACCAGTTCCACGCAGTTGGTCAAATCGATCCGAAGACAGGTAAGTCTTTAGAGTCCTCAACTGCACCTTCATGGACCTCCATCTTTAGTGATGAGATTGTTTCCATTGCAAGAAGTAACGAGAAGGTTGTTGGACTCACCGGTGCGATGTTGATTCCAGTTGGGTTGCATAAGTTTGCAGCAGAGTATCCATCTCGTGTATTCGATGTTGGTATCGCTGAGCAACATGCCGTTGCATCGAGTGCAGGTTTAGCATTTGGTGGCTTACACCCAGTTGTTGCTATCTACGCCACCTTCATAAACAGAGCTTTTGACCAGCTGCTCATGGATGTTGCCTTGCATAATGCAGGTGTAACTTTCGTTCTAGACAGAGCTGGAGTCACAGGACCTGATGGTGCTAGCCACCATGGCATGTGGGATCTAGCGCTGTTGCAAATCGTTCCTGGAATCGAAATTGCAGCGCCTAGAGACGCCATACGTCTCAAGGAAGAGTTGGCAGAAGCCATTGCTATCAATGATCGCCCAACTGTTTTACGTTTTCCTAAAGGTGCAGCGCCGCTAGACATCCCAGCTATAAAGCGATTGCCTGACGGCGTTGAAGTACTAGCAGAAGCTCCTAGCAAGGATGTTCTACTAGTAGCAGTTGGCGCAATGGCATCTGTTGCAATCAAGGTAGCTGAGCTCCTCAAGGCTCATGGCATAGGTGCAACAGTTATTGATCCTCGTTGGGTTGTTCCAGTTAGACAGAGTGTCATCGATTTAGCCAAAGATCACAGACTCGTTGTCACACTAGAAGATGGTGTTCGAGTTGGCGGTATCGGAACTCGTATTCGTCAAGATCTGCGCGCGGCTCAGGTAGACACTGCGCTAAACGAGCTTGGTCTTCCAGATGAATTCTTAGAACACGCTTCTCGATCAGAGATCTTGGAACGAGTAGGTCTGACAGCTCAGAACATTACTCAAGAAATTGTTGCTCAAGTATTAGGAGCGAGAGTTCCACACGCGAAACCTTTAGAAGAAACTCAAGGCTCTAAGGAGCCTCGTCTTTAACCTCTGGTTCAATTTCCAGTGGAGTAGTTGCTGCTAGTCCGATAAGTAGAACGTCAGCTATTTGTTCTATCTGCCAAGATCGAACTCTTTTCTCGATGAGCTTTGCGGTTATGCTCTCAACAGTCAGCGGGCTAGGTGGCTCAAAACATAATGCTCTAATCACTTCAGGACTAACAAGGTTTTCAGCTGGGATTGATAACTCCTCAGCAACTTTGCTGAGTAAATGTTTACAGGTAAGTAATCGTGCATGCGCATCAGGGAATTTCTGAGCCCAGTTTCTGTGATTAGGAATTCCTGTGCTCTTGAGTCGAAGTTCAACAAGGTTCTTAGTAGTTGTTCCTTCGGACAGCGCTTTCCACCAGACATCAATAAAGGTTCTGCTCGCCTTCCCTGAGAAAGTTCTTAGCGAAGCAAGCTCTGACTTTGATTTAGGAGCAGCCTTTACAGCCGCGATGATTGCTGAATCAGGAATCAAACGCCCTGGGGCGATGTCTCTAGCGATAGCCAAAGCTTCACGAGCTTCCCACAGGTACTTAGCAACGGTAAGCGCTCTTTGATCTTTTATTTCATGAAGACCGGTGGTTGATCGCCACCTTTCAGTCTTAGGTTCTTTCATGCTTGGCAATAGTAGGAAATCAAATTCTTGAATGGCTATACCCATTCGATCTTTTGAAACTAAATCGGATTCAACAGCGCTCCAGAGTTCAAACAAAACATCCACATCTAGTGCTGCGTAATCAAGCCAAGCTTCAGGAAGCGGTCTGATGCTCCAGTCAACTGCAGAGTGTTCCTTTGCTAGCTTCAAGCCCAGGTAATGCTCAGTGATTGTTCCGAGAGCTACTTTAGGTAAACCTAGAATCCTAGAAGCAAGTTCAGTGTCAAGGATTTGAGTCGGGACAAGCTTAAGTTCAGCTAAGCAAGTTAAGTCCTGTGAAGCCGCGTGAATTACCCATGGTAACTCGTTCGTTGCATTTGCAAATCTTTGCCAAGCTTCTTTGCTGTATTTCGACGTAGGGTCAATTAGAAAAATAGTTTTGTTCGGTATTGCTATCTGAACAAGATATGCCTTTTGTCCATAACGAAAACCGCTTGCTCTTTCAGCATCAATACAAATAGGGCCATCGTATTTTTCTAAATCAGAAATCAATATCTCTAAATCAGCTTCTGATTCAACGAGTAGCGTTGGGAGCCTTGGTTCATTGAGGGGAGTGCTGGTTGCTGTTAGTTCTTCTTCACTCATTGTGCTCTTGCTATGCGAGCGACGCCTTCGCCGCCAATTTCGTAACCAGCCATGCCGGAGATTAGGTCTTGCCACGCACCAAGGTGAGGGCCTAAATCATCTTCTTGAGGTGACCAAGAAGCTCGAATCTCGATCTCAGTGTTCTCTCTATCAGTAGCAAGTGAACCCATACCTGTTGAGGTCATTCTCGTAATAGTTCCCGCTTCATGGCTAAATCGAGCGCCACGGTAGTCGAGAGCACGCATTAGCCATTCCCACCAGTAGTTGGCTGCATCCTCCTGCATGGCCACATCGCTCTCTAGAGGCGATTTACCATAGGCAATAACTCGCATGTTTGAACCCCAAGTATCAAACTCTTCTGGGTTATGTAAGAAAACTAGACGACCGACCCCGCGGTTCATAGGTGTGTCAGCGGGGTTAGGCACTTGAGCTGAGAAAGCCAGGGCGTAAGGGGCAATTTCCTTAGGTGCAGGTATTTGCAGAGTCTCTAGTTCGCTGCGGAGCATAAGCTCGGTAAGGCCCATTGCAGCTGCCTTAAATTGGGCTGGGGCCTTTGGGTCTAACTTATACAAACTCATCTGTTCTAGGCTAAATGGCAAGCCCGCCGCTTTTACCCTGCCACGCCGCAAAGGACCTTGAAGATGAAATACGTAGTTGCTCTAGTTGCAGCCATACGTGTGCTCTGGCTGGGTAGGAAAATCAAAGGCGATTTCGCAATTCTTAGCGTTAAAACCGCTGCGGGTAAGACTTTCGTGCAACTACCATTAAGTGCAGACACTGAGAGTAAAGCTAAGTTGAGTTTGTTTTGGAACTCTCGCAAGGGGCATGCAGTTGTTCAAAGAGTGGAAGGCATAGACACATCTGAGAGAACTTTCATAGTTCTTGAGAATTACGGTGAAGACCTTATTTCAACTGAAGGAGCATGGCTCTCAGGTTGGTTGGGGGATAAACCTGAGCATTTTGGTTATACGGAAAATAACTTAGTAACTCTCAGCAATGGAACATCTGCCTTGGAGGTTCAGGGTGATCAAAAACGTTGGGTTATCCACGTTCACGGTCGTAAAGCTAGTTACCCGGAGACGCTACGAAACTTCAAACAGTTCTCTGAACTTGGTTTTAGTCAGCTAGCAATCTCGCACGAAACTGATCCTAAGCCTCTAGGTCTTGGCAGAACCAGATCCGAATTAGGTGCAACTGAGTGGAAGCAGCTAGAGGTCGCAGTTAAGCATGCTAGGTCGCAGGGAGCTGAGAAGATTATTCTCTTTGGCTGGTCATTGGGCGGATTGTTTGTAAATCAGTTCCTAGCGCAATCCAATGAAACCTCATTGATCGTTGGCGCTGTTTTCGATTCGCCTT
>WLIC01000035.1 GCA_009702405.1 Actinomycetota bacterium | reverse complement strand
CCTACCTATGGCAGCTTTCGCTTCTATGCATGCTTTATCTCGTCGCAACGACGAACCTGCTAGAGCTTCAAGACCATATGACATCAACCGTGATGGCTTTGTAATGGGTGAAGGTGCGGGAGCTCTTGTTCTTGAAACAGAAGAGCATGCACTAGCTCGTGGCGCAAAGATTTACGCTGAACTTGCCGGTGGCTATGTCACTAGCGATGCTCACCACATCACTGCTCCAGATCCTGAAGGAACTGCGGCAGCTAGAGCTGTTATTGGTGCACTTAAGATGGCAGACGCGGAACCTAAAGACGTTGGACACATTAATGCTCACGCAACCAGCACACCGGTTGGCGACATTGCTGAATACACTGCTTTATTGCGAGTCTTCGGTGATCACTTGAAGCAGATTCCATTATCTGCAACCAAGTCTTCAACTGGACACCTTCTAGGTGGTGCAGGTGCTATCGAAGCCGTGTTTACTGTTCTAGCTCTTCATCACAGGATGGCTCCACCAACTCTTAACCTTGATGATCCAGATCCAGCTATCGACTTAGATGTTGTGACATCACCTCGAGAACTTGGCGATAACATCCTTGCTATCTCTAACTCGTTTGGCTTCGGTGGACACAACGCAGTAGTTGCGTTCCGTTCATACAACCAGTAATTAGCCAGCTCGGTTCAATAGCAACACGTTGTCGGAGTATTTCGCTGCCCTAAAAGGTTCGAGTATGTCATCCCATGACTGCCCTAGGCAAAGCCTTAGCAATCTAGTAAATTCTCTGTGATTGCCAGCTGCTTGATCCAAGAGAGATTGCAACTTATCTTCGGTTAGGGTCAAGGAACCAGCTGCATTTAGTTCTCCCCTGAATAGGCCAAGTCCAGGAACAAACATATAAGTAACCCCAGAATGCTTGGTGTGTTGCGTTAGCTCGAAGTGTAGGGAGCCAACCTGAGCCAACTTTGAGGCAATCTCATCTAATTGAGCCAACGAGCATCTGAAACTAATCTCAGCAAACAGCGATCCGACAACCAAGGATTGCTTAGCCCATTTGAGTTCTAGGCCTAGTTTCTCTAGCTCGGTCTCAACCTGACTTTGTGCCACCGCCGGGCAGGAGTAAATCACTAAGGTCGATGAGAATAGACCTTTAGACATGCTGGAACCTCCGAACTCTTTCCTAAGGTGCGTCTTCCCCAACGTCCTTGAGAGTTTCAGAGAGTTATAGATTACGACTAGGGCCCTAAATGCGCAATTCCTATACCGTGGCTGGCTAGCATTGGAATACACCCCAGAAGGCTTATGAAAGGGCTCAAATGGCTAAGCTCTACTTCCGCTACGGCGCTATGAATAGTGGCAAGAGCACAGCTCTATTGCAGGTAGCTCACAACTATGAGGAGCGTAGCCAGCAGGTACTAATAGCTAAGCCAGCAGTAGATACCAAAGGCGATGCAACCATTGTCTCCAGACTTGGCGTTGATCGCAGAGTTGATTTCCTCATCACCCCAAACGATAACCTCCGAGAACTAGCTCACGAGCATGCCAACAGTGACATGATCATTCCTGGCATTAAGAATCTCTCATGTTTACTTATCGATGAAGCTCAGTTCCTAACCAGAGATCAAGTAGATCAAGCATTTGAATTAGCAGTTCTTGATGGTGTTCCAGTTCTTGCTTACGGCATTAGAACAGACTTCCTAACTAACGGTTTCCCGGGGTCACTAAGACTTATGGAGATAGCTCACTCTCTAGAAGAATTGAAGACCATCTGTCGTTGTGGTCGCAAGGCTATGTTCAACGCACGTAAGTTTGATGGTGAATTTATCTTCCACGGCGACCAAGTTGCCATCGATGGAGTTGAAGTTACCTACGAATCTCTCTGTGGGGTTTGTTACCTAAACGAACGCGACTAAATGTCCCAGCACTTTCAAGGCGGATCTATTTATCTAGGTCTAGGCAGTTACGTTGATGAACTCTTTGTTGATGACCAAGGAATAGTTTGCGATAAGAACACTTTCATGAAATCAGAGACTCAATATGAAATAGATCTCTCGGGCAAAATGCTGGTTCCAGCATTCAGAGATACACATTCTCATCCCCTCTTCGCTGGCCGAGAAGCTCAAGGGTTAAACATCACTTCAATACACAACATCGACCAATTAGGTTCAGCTCTAAAAACACATAGAGAATCCAACCCATCAATGACTTGGTTAGATGCTGCCGTCTATGACAGATCAATCTCTGGTGCACAAACCAGGCAAACTCTAGACGAGTACGTGTCAGACATTCCAGTTGTGCTGCACGCCGATGATCATCACACACTTTGGGTAAACACAAAGGCTTTGGAAGTAGCTGGGTTATTACAGAGCGAACTACCCTCGCTATCTGCAGGACGCATTGATGTTGATGAGCAAGGAATTCCAACCGGAATACTTCGAGAGTGGCCAGCAATGTCATTAGTCATGGATTTAGCCCCTGCCAACACACTGCAAGAAGATGTTCAAGCACTGCTGTGGGCAGAGCAACAACTGATCCAAGCCGGCATAGTTGAATGCCAGGATGCATGGATAGATAGAGGCATGGCTGAGGTTTATCTGGAAGCTGACAGTCAAGATCTATTGAAACTGGATTACAAGTTGGCATTTCGGGCTGATGTTCAAAGTTTCAACGATGACTTCCCCTACTTCTTGGAGTTGAGCAAAAAGGTCAATGAGTCACCAAGGCTGAAAGCTCAAGCAATCAAGTTTTTTGTCGATGGTGTTTTTGGTAGTGCAACAGCATCAGTATCCGAGCCTTATCTAAGTTCAAAGAGTTTCGGTGAATTGAATTGGTCTGAAGAAGCCCTGATAGAAGCTCTATCTCTAGCTCACCAGAATGGGTTTCAAGTCCACATTCACGCCATTGGTGATGCCGGTGTTTCCTTCGCGTTAAATTCGATAGGCAAGGCTAGTCCTAGGCCACAAGGTTTGAACCCGGTTATCGCTCACGCTGAACTAACCACACCAAACCTATTAGCTCAAGCCAAGCAACTTGATGTCAATCTGTGTATGCAGCCTTATTGGGCACAGAACAACGGAATGCTGCTCTCCTGCCGCGATCACCTAGGAGATGACAGACTGTATTCGCTCTATGCAATCAAAGACATGTTAGGTGCTGATTTGAATGTTGCGTTCTCATCTGATTGGCCGGTATCAACCCCAAGTGTTCTAGCTGGAATAACTGTTGCAGTGTTTAGACAAGGTTCAGCCAACATGCCTGCACATAATCCAGCGCAGGCAATCTCACTAGAACAAGCAATCGATGCTTACTCCTCTTCAGCTTGCACGTTACTTGGAAATAACGAACTCGGAACCTTGATACCAGGTCAACCCTTCGATGCTGTCGTTATTGATCGGAACTTAAAAGAGGAGGACCTCGACGGATTTCTTACCGCCAAGGTCCTCGCTACTTATAAAGCTGGTAATAACTTACTTGTATAGCACCATCATCGATAGTGCAGGCACAACAACTTTTCCAGTTGATTTACCCTTAACCACGATGGTCTTTAGTGTCTTGGTACCAGCAGTGTTAGCGTCAACAACTAGTTTGTAGGTTCCCTTAGGAACATCAAAGCTAGCAGTTTTGCTAGGGTTTGAGTTAGCTAAAACAACGATTGAAGACCAGCTGTCACCAACTGCTTTACCGTTGATCTTGTAACCAATCTGCCCGAATGTTCCATCCAAGAACTCTAGGTTATCCAGGATCTTTTGAGCCTCAGGAATACGGAATGCCTTGTGCGCCTTGCGTAGTGATAGCAAGCCCTTTAGGTAACTTACGTTAGATGCATAAGTGATTCTCTGATTCCACTTCAATGAGTTGACAGCATCGGTTGAGTTGTAGCTGTTGTGATTGAAGTTCTTAGTTCTTAGGAACTCTTGTCCAGCGTGAATAAACGGCACACCCTGGGAAACAAACAACATTCCGGTTGCAAGCTTTGAGACCTTTGCGATAGTTGTCATAGGAACCTTCATTCCCATGCTCTTTCTTAGTCTGTCAGCAAGTGTGGTGTTGTCATGTGACTCAACATAGTTAATGGTCTGTCCAGGCTCAATACCGCCGATCCACGCACCAGCAAGACCTGGGAATGGTGCGTTGGCAACAATTCCGCTCTGAACCGAAGCAAAGTCACCGTAGCGGCCGCTTGCCCATCCGATAGCATTCTCGTCCCAGACTCCACCTTTCATGCCATCACGAATAATCGCGTTGAAAGTTCCAATACCAGGAATCTTTGAGCTATTGGTCTGAGTTGCACGTATTTGTTGAGGCAAAGTTCCCATGTCCCAACCTTCACCAAGCATGATGATTGTTGGATCGATGTTGTTCAACTGGGTGCGAATCTTGTTCATGGTGCTGATGTCAATCAGACCCATAAGGTCGAAACGGAAACCATCCATCTTGTATTCGGTTGCCCAGTACCTGACTGAGTCCTGGATGAACTTACTAACCATTGGGTGCTCAGTTGCAGTGTCATTTCCACAACCAGAGCCGCTGGTCTTGGTGCCGGTTGCATCTCTGCGATACCAGTAGCCAGGAACTAGCTTCTCAAAAGCGAAGTTAGTGCTGTCCTGAACATGGTTATAAACAACATCCATGTTCACTCGAAGACCGTTTTGGTGCATAGCCAATACTGCCTGCTTCAGTTCTCTGATGCGAGCCTTAGGGTCGGCAGCGTTTGTTGAGTACGAACCTTCAGGCACGTTGTAGTTCTTAGGGTCGTAACCCCAGTTGAACTGATTACCTTCACCAGTTTCATCAACTGAACCAAAGTCGTAAACAGGAAGTAACTCAACGTGAGTAACACCCAAATCTTTGATAGCCGACAAGCCGGTGAGAGTTGAAGCTTTACCCTTGGTGTATTTAGTGCCAAGGTGAGTAAAAGCTAAATACTTACCCTTGTGGTTGGCTGGAATGTTGCTTGTTGTGTCGATAGATAAATCTCTGACGTGCAATTCGTAAAGTACTGCATCTGTAGGGTTACCAGTGCTCATGTTGTTAGGTCGAGTAGATTCCACCCAGCCAGCTGGGTCTGTGCTATCCAGATCAACAACAACACCTCTATCGCCATTAATTGTTACTGAGCGAGCATAAGGGTCAATCGTTTCATTTACCTTAGCTGCAAAATGTGCACGATAGACATAAATAGTCCCATCCTGGTTACCATCTAGTCGCTTAACCCAGGTTCCCTTGACATCTTGGTCCATTGGGTAAACCACTCCATCAGCAGCAGGGGTTGTAGCTGAGGCATAGGTAACCAAGTCAACTGAGTCAGCTGTTGGTGCCCAAACTCTAAAGTCTGTGTGTGCTGCGGAATAGGTGTTACCTAGATCATTTCCCGAGTAGTAATACTGGTCATTGAATGATTGAAGATCCCAAAGCGAACCTAGATCTGATTCTTGAATTCCATAGACAGGGTGGCTAATAGTGTATGCAGTACCAATTCGAACTTGTTCAACTAGGTTCACTTTCACGATGTATCCAAGCATGTCGTTACCAGTAACTGCTCCCCAACTATCAATTGCTACATCAACTCCGGCAGCGTTTCTGATAGTGAAGTTTGCTTTTTCAGCATTGATATCCACGTTGTTGTCGAAAGTAAGCTTTAGCTCCTTTAGACCGGTTACCTGAGCGGCCAATAAAGAAGGCTGGCTTGAAGGTTGCTTACCCCAAATGAATTTTGAACCACTCTTCAACCAAACTTCAGCTGTCTGAGTCCCGTTTACATCTTTGAACTGGGTGATGAATCGATCTCCATCAGGGTCTTTATCCCAGTTGTTAGTTCTAATTATGAAACCTACTGAGGATGCTGATCCAGACGCTGGCAAAGTCCACTCACCGTACGCTCCATATGAGTCAGTTAGATAGGTGTTGCCATCCTTGGCAAATTCATAAGCCTGTCCGTTAGCACCTTCGTACCACATCCATACGTTCCAAGGGTTATAGTTTCCGCTAACTCGTTGGTAGTGGATAATAACTTTCTTGTCAGTTGCTGCTTGGCTAGGTGCTGCATCTATGGCAACTAGACCAGTCATGGCTGTTAGAAGGGCTAAAACTAGACCGATTACACGGCGGGAAGGGGCAAATAGGCGCACAGAACTATCTCTTTCTCAAAGGTGTATAAGAAAACTGTAAGCGTTTACCTATGGAAAGACAGGCATTATCAGGTTTTGTTCATTGACTCGTTATACAAAAGTAATCTGGTGGGGCGTGCGGGACTTGAACCCGCGACCGACGGATTATGAGTCCGCTGCTCTAACCGGCTGAGCTAACGCCCCCAGCCACAACTCAAGGTTACTCGTCTAAGCGCTTTATTGCTTTCTTCGCCTTGCCTACGGTCTTTTTGACGCCTTTTCTAACCTCGCGATCGACCTTCTTGGCTTGTCGTTTAACGTCTTCTCTAAGTTCATCGAGACCATCCTTGATGTCTTCACCCAAGTCAGTAATCTTCCCAAGAGCTACCAGTGTTTGTCTTCTAACTCGAAGTTCTGCTCTTCTAACCGCTAGATTTAGTCGACCAATTGGCTTCATGTAATCGGCAGAGTTG
>WLIC01000034.1 GCA_009702405.1 Actinomycetota bacterium | reverse complement strand
TCGCGAAGGCAAAGACGGGGAAGAGCGACCTCTAAAGAAACCAGGACTACGTTGGGTTTATCGAGTTGGTGGAATCGTGGTTCTAGGACTGACCATGAAACTAGCTGGAGTTATTTGATCTTGTATTTAGCAAGCAAAGCTTTTACTTCAGCCTGACGTTTAGCTATGTATGCGATCGATCTCTTTTGCTCATTATGCGCCAAGGTTAGAGTGTCTTTGTCATTTGCATACTGAACTGCTAATACAGGTTCAATAACAGCTGCAGCTGCTCTCATCTGAGTGCCAAGCTTGATTTTGGTTGCCATAGCTGAAACTGCTTTTAGTTCAAGAAGGTATTGAGTTCGGCAAGGTTTGTAATTGATGCACTGAACGTAAAGTTTCCCTCTGTTCATGCTTCTTGACCAAGGGTGAGGTGAGCTATCGGAGATAAGAGGGAGATTGAAAGTGTCGCCTAAGACTTCTGTTCCACGATTCTCACCAAAGGTTTGGTCAACGCCCCAAGGGATGTATGTGAACTTATTTCTGGTGTTGCTTCTGAGGTAAAAGTTGTTGATGCCAGGGCCTGTGTATGAGTCCCAGTGTCCCAAGAAATTCTCAACAGCAAAAGCTCTAATCAATAATGCTCTGTCAGTAACGGTAAGTAATCCTTGATACCAAGTCTTATCTTCCCAGTCACTGGCATAGTTGATGAGCTTGGTGAGGTCATTTTTATTTGGTGTTACTTTCCAACCGTAGTCAACTAGGAATGCTCCTGTTGTTGCATCACCATTGTCATTTCCTAGCTGTAAATCTCTACGGGCAACACCTTCGTAAACGTGTTGAGTTATGTCTTTGAACCTTTTAGCCATGAAGACTTGGTCAGGTTGTTCTACGTTGACATAAAGACCTCGATCAACACCGTTGATGTATAGCCTTGCCCAACCGGTTTTAGAAGCAGGTATCCCCATGGCATTGAAGAGGTTGTATGCGCCAAACTCATGGATCTTGCTGTTGTCCTGAACCATGCCATTGAGGGTGAGTCTTCTAAGCCCTAGGTAACCAAGACCAGTTGGGCCTTTCTTGAACTTGATCTTGAAGCTAGGGGTTTCATCCAACTTATACATGGAAGTTGAACCTTTGAGCCTTATGGTGATCTCTTGGACTCCGCTGGATTTGCCATCAACGCTCAGGGTTAGGGTGCCTGGCACGTAGACCTTGAAGGTGGCTGAGTTGTTCAGCGAGGCTACTGATGCCGAAGGCAAATCAAGGTCTGCTCTAAGCACTTTTAGCGGGTTATAGATGTCGGTGATCTTCAGTGGGGTTGCAGCCTGAGCTGGGCCAGTAAGTATGCCTAACAGCACAACAGGGGCTAGAAACCCTACTGTGAGCCTTCTAAATAGTGCCATTTTGTCCATTTGGGCTAGTCTAACCTTGTGACTCCTATTGATTACCCTTTATTGTTTGCCTCGCTAGGCATTGACCTCGTTTTGTTATTTTTGCTTGCCTATGTCTTCTTCTATAGAAGACATAAGCGCAGAGATGTCTTTGTTGCCATCTCCCTGATTAACATCACCCTCTATGTCCTAGGTGGAGCGCTTGGAACATTCACCATTTCCCTTGGTGTTGGTTTTGCTTTGTTCAGCGTTATCTCAATCTTCAGACTCAGATCAGAAACTCTGGGTTGGAACGAGATTGTTTATCTTCTAGTTGCTTTGGCTATGGGCCTAAACCTAGGTCTACCTGCCTATGACTTACCGGTTCAGGCTATGTATGCAGTGCTACTAGTTGCAGCTGTTTATGTTGTTGATCACCCTAAAGTCTTACGTTCTAAAGTCACCCAACAATTCTCTTTGAGCACCGATTACATCGAGATTGAGCCAGCAGCTTTGAAGACCAAAGTTGAGGCTCAGCTAGGTCACCAAGTTCAATCAATCAAGGTTCGTTCGGTCACCACTACCCCTGCAGGAATGAAACTAGAAATCGAGTCCTAAATGGCAAGTAAAGCTCCTAACTCTAAGTTCAAATATGTTCAGCACCCACACATCGAAGGTCGTAAAGCTCATCGCGCCGCTAACGCTGATGAAGTTATTGCAGATGCTAAACCTAAGAGTGTTAATCAAAAACTTGGTTTAGGTATTACTAAAAGCGTTGGAACCATGTGGGCTGCATATGCCTTTTTTGCATTAACTCTTGTTTCGCTGCCAGCAGTAATCATGAAAGGTGATTCGGTCCAGATTGTTGCTTGGATAGCTCAAACCTTTCTTCAGTTAGTGCTATTGCCAATCATTATTGTTGGACAAAACATCCAAGCAGCAGCAGCTGAAAAAAGAGCCATCATGACTTATGAAGATTCAGCTGCGGTCTTAGCTGAAGCTATTCAAATTCAAAAGCACTTAGATCACCAAGACAAATCTTTAGAACACTTGATTACTCGCATTGAAGAGCTTGAAACAAAGCTAAATAAGAAAAAGTAAATGCGTCTAGTTATCGCTGACTGCTCAGTTGATTATGCTGGCAGGCTTACCGCTCACCTGCCTAAAGCTCGAAGACTACTCATGCTCAAAGGTGATGGCAGCATCCTCATACACAGTGAAACAGGCTCCTATAAGCCTTTGAACTGGATGAACCCACCATGTAATTACTCAACCCATGAACCAGATGAAGAACAACTAGGTAACGGGGTCAAAGAGATTTGGCGGGTTAGCCAAGCTAAGACAGCAGATATCCTTTGGGTGCAGATCTATGAAATACACACAGACATAAACCATGAATTAGGTAAAGACCCAGGGCTTATCAAAGACGGTGTTGAGGCTCATCTGCAAGAGTTACTGGCAGCTCAGATAGAGCTCATAGGTTCTGGTAGTCAGTTAGTTAAACGTGAATACATGACACCGATTGGCCCGGTAGATATCCTGGCTAAAGATGCCAATGGGCAATCAGTGGCAATTGAGATTAAACGTCGTGGTGAGATCGATGGTGTTGAGCAACTAACCAGATATCTAGAGCTCATGAATAGAGATGCGGCCCTTGCACCTGTCAGAGGAATCTTCGCAGCACAAGAGATAAAACCTCAGGCTAGAACACTTGCTGAAGATAGAGGTATTGAATGTTTGATACTCGATTACGAACAGATGAGATCTGAGTCAGTGGATCCAGACGCCTTATTCTGGTAAACCTGCGACGCGGATAAATTCACGAACAGCAATTACGCGAGCACTGGTCTTAGATTCAGCATCGATACCAGCAGCTGAGATAGCTCTATTAACTAGGTTCTCAACGGCTCTAAGACTTGTTCCACGAGCATCAGCGATCTGTTGGTTAGACATACCTTTGGCAATCATTCGCAGAACATCCAACTGAATTCTTGAAACGTTTACCAGTGGGTGAGAAGGCTTAAGATCATCTCTGAACTCAGGACCAACTCGGTCACGCAGAGCAGCTTCAATTGCATCATTCAAAACGTTTGGATCAGATAGACGCTCTTTTAGAAGGTAAGCAGCATTCTTAGGAATTGACTTCACATCTAAACCAAAGATTCTCGGTTCTGGAACGTGGGTCAGGAAGACAAGTGCTAGCTCCGGGTGCATTTTGTGAAGGGCAAGACCTAGGTCAAGACCGTTAGGTCCAGCACCTAGATCGATGTCCAAAACAACGATGTCGATATCTTTAGTGTCGGCTATTTTGCGAGCCTCGGCTGCAGAGGCAGCGACTTCAACCTTGAAGCCATCGCTCTTGAGCTTGTCAGAGACTAAACCCCTGATGAATGGCTCATCTTCAACTACTAGTACTGACCGCTCGTACATTTTCAACCCACCCTCAAAGTGTCCTTGGTTAACAACTACTCTGCCATTAACCCAGTCCTAAGCGGGGGTAATATTCGTTTTTTGGAATACAACAAACTGGCAGGATAGATTAGGTTTTACTACCTAATAAAGACGTCAGGATCACTAAATGGCACTTCAAGACCGCAAAGTTTGGCGTGGTTTCGCTAGCGATAATTACGCCGGTGTTCACCCTCGTTTATTCGAAGTTATGCAATCAGTCAATGATGGTCACGAGATGGCTTACGGCGATGACTTTGTAACAGGCGAACTAAAAGAGATCTTCAAGCAGACCTTCGGTCCATCAGCAGAAGTATTCCCAGTTTTCAATGGCACCGGAGCAAACGTAGTTGCTCTTTCAAGCGTTGTTAAACGTTGGGAAGCAGTTGTTTGTGCTGAGACAGCACACATCAACAGTGATGAAGGTGGAGCCCCGGAGAAGATGGCAGGGATTAAGTTATGGACCATCCCTACTCTTGATGGAAAGCTAACCCCAGAGCTAATCAAGCCACATCTATTTGATATTGGTTCTGTTCACAGAGCACAGATTGCTGCGATCAGCATCACCCAGACCACAGAACTTGGAACACTTTATTCAATTGCAGAAATCAAAGCGCTAGCTGATTTTGCTCACGAGAATAATCTCTTCTTACACATGGATGGCGCAAGACTATCTAACGCAGCAGCTGCTTTAGATGTTTCTTTCAAAGCCTTCACAACAGATGCAGGAGTTGACCTGGTTAGTTTTGGTGGCACCAAGATTGGTGCACTTGCAGCTGAAGCAGTTGTTGTTCTAAATGACAAGGCAGCTGCAACTGCTATTCCGTTCCTTAGAAAAACTTCAATGCAGTTACCTAGCAAGATGCGTTTTGTTAGTGCTCAGCTAATTGCTCTGCTAGAAAACGATTTAGCTATCAACAGCGCTAAGCATGCAAATGCAATGGCTAAAGCATTGGATGCTGGAGTGCGAAAGATTGCAGAGAAATCACAGGGGAGAGTTAGTGTTCCTAACCCAACTCAAGCTAATGCTGTTTTCCCGATGCTCCCTAAAGAGATAATCGAAGAACTTCAAAAGAAGTACTGGTTCTATGTTTGGGATCACAGAACCGGTCAGGTTCGTTGGATGTGTGCCTGGGATACCAAGCCTGAAGATGTTGATGGGCTGTTAACCGCTCTTAGTGATGCTGTTGGGGTTTAGGCTTTACTTATGCAACCAAACAAAATAGCCGTTACCGCTGCCCCAATTGCCCCTGTTCTAGCTGAACGCTGGAGCCCAAGATCTTTCAACAGAGATTACCTACTTAGCCAAGACGAAGCCCTTTCAATTCTTGAAGCTGGCCGTTGGGCACCATCAGCTAACAACATCCAACCTTGGCGCTTTGCATACATCAGCAAAACAGATCCATTACACAAAGAGATCTGCGAAAAGGGTCTTACTGGCTTCAACCAGTCTTGGGCACCTGATGCTTCAGCTCTGATTGTTGTTGCAGTTGAAATCAACCTTCCAGATGGTAGAGAAAACACTGGTCGTAAATACGATGCAGGCCTAGCAGCATCTTTGATGCTGGTCCAAGCACAGGAACTTGGTTTACACACCCATCACATTGGTGGCATTGTTCGTGAGGAAATCGTCAAGACTCTAAAGCTTGACGAGAACCACGAAGTGTTAGTTGTTATTGCAGTTGGCAAGATTGCTCCTGCAGAGCAGCTCGCAGGCCCTGCTTACGAGCGTGAAATCTCCCCTAGAGTTCGTCACACCCTTGACGAGATAATGTTGCACGGAAAGCCGTAATTGCAAATAGTTATTCATACCTCCATCAGCGATCAAATCGTTGGTTGGTTCCCAGACCTTGGGGCAAATCTCTTTTATTTAGCGGTTTGGGGTTTGGTTTTTGCAGGCACCGGTTTATTTGTTGGAGCTTTTATTCCTTTTATTACCGGTGATTCCCTAGTCTTTGCTGCAGGTCTTATCGCAGCATCATCAGCAAATAACGTAAACATCTGGGTAATGGCAATAGGTGTTGGCATCGCTGCCTGGCTAGGTGACCAGGTTGGCTTTACTTTAGGCAGACACTATGGCAGACCCTACCTAGATAAACGCAAAGGTAAATGGATCAAAGCTGGCATTAGTAAGAGCGAAAACCTTTTCACAGCATGGGGTTGGTGGGCTGTTGTAATTGCCAGGTTCATGCCTTGGGCAAGAGTATTTGTTCCAGTTGTTGCCGGCATTGCCAAGATGAACTATTACAAGTTCTTTAGTGCGAATCTGGTTGGTGCTTTAGCCTGGGGAACTGGTTTGACGCTCTGTGGTTATTACTCAGCTAGCATTCCGGTAGTTAAGAATGCTTCCTATTTGATTGCAGCATTCTTCATCGTTGGAAGTTTGATTGCAGGACTTCGAGTCTGGTTACTAAACCGCAGGGCTGAGTAAACCAAAGCTAGCCCACTCTGGAGATTTCTCTCTAGCAATGAAATCAAGTTCCTGGGCTGCCCAAGAATCAAAGTATTGATCAAATACATGACCATCTCTTGCTAACCAGCGAGCTCTTCTTATCTCTTCTGGAACATCCAACCAAACGGTCAGGTTGGCAACGCTGGCGGTATATCTATTCAGGGAACCGCAGCCTTCAATAATTAGCGGTGTCCCCCCGGAGAATTCTCGCCAGCGTTCACGCTGGTTTGTTTCCCAGTTGAATTCCTGCCAGGAGGCAGTCTTGTTTGCAAGCAATGGCATCAGGATGCTTCGTTGGAGATATTCAGCTCCCTGAGCTAAACCACTCCAACCTTCATACAGATCATCCATGTTGATAAGCCTTGGTAAAGATTCACCTTCAATAAACAAAGAATTCTGTAATGCAAGAGCAAGGGTTGATTTACCTGAACCAGCCCTACCATCGATAACAATGATTGGAGTATTTACCCCAGCGTCAACTAGCTCAAGTGTTTCTCTGGTTAGACGAGTTAACAACTCGTCGTAAGGGAGAGTATTGGGCATAGGGCAAGCCTACTTTTTAGAAGCCTTCAATTAGAACATCTGGAT
>WLIC01000033.1 GCA_009702405.1 Actinomycetota bacterium | reverse complement strand
TAACTAACTTGGCTGCAGCTTGAGGTCGAAGTAATCCAGCCATGTCTTTGATAGCAAGAATGTGTGCACCAGCTGAGACAATCTGACCAGCTAGGTCAAGGTAGTACTCCAGGGTGTATAGGTCTTCTTTTGGATCTAACAAATCTCCGGTGTAGCAAATAGCAACTTCGGCAACTGCTGTCTTAGTTTTTAGAACAGCATTTATTGCAGGAATCATCTGATCAACATCGTTTAGTGCATCGAAGATTCTAAAGATGTCAACGCCGCTTGCAGCAGCTTCAGCAACAAAAGCGTCAGTTACTTCAACTGGGTAAGGCGTGTAACCGACAGTGTTCTGTCCGCGCAAAAGCATCTGAATACAAATATTTGGCATAGCCTCACGAAGAGCTACAAGTCTTGCCCAAGGGTCTTCACCCAAGAATCGAAGAGCAACGTCATATGTAGCTCCACCCCAGGCTTCAACTGAGAATAATTTGTTTAGAACTCTGGCTTGGTAAGGAGCAACTTGAACCAGGTCTCTTGAGCGAACTCTTGTTGCTAGCAGTGACTGATGGGCATCGCGGAAAGTTGTGTCAGTAATAGCAACAGCTTTTTGATCACGAAGAGCTTTGGCGAAGGCAACTGGACCTAGCGCAAGAAGTTGCTGCCTTGACCCTTCAGGAGCTGGAACAGTTAGTTCTAACTTAGGAAGTTTGAGTGCAGGTGAGCCGAGAGTTCCCCTAGAGCCATGTGGTTGGTTAACTGTCACATCAGCCAACCAGTTCAGAATCTTAGTTCCACGGTCTTGAGATGGATAAGCGTTTAGTAGCTCTGGTCTTTCCTCAATGAATGCAGTGCTGAGATCCCCTGCGGCAAAGCTTGCATCGCCAAGAACTCCTTGCAAGAAAGCAATGTTGGTTGCCACTCCTCTAATGCGGAATTCGGCAAGAGCTCGTTGAGCTCTGCTGACAGCAGATTTCAAGTCACGGCCACGGGTAATTAGCTTCACTAAAAGTGAATCGAAGTGCGGACTGATTTCGCTACCTGTTGAAGCTGTTCCACCATCTAATCTGATACCCGCTCCACCAGGAGAACGATAAGTCGTAATCTTTCCGGTGTCAGGTCTAAAGCCTGCAGTTGGATCTTCGGTAGTGATACGGCACTGAATAGCAAAGCCGTGCATCTCAATCTTGTCTTGGGTAAGCCCTAGATCAGCTAGTGACTCCCCTGCCGCAATTCTCATCTGTGATTGAACTAAGTCAATCTCAGTTATCTCTTCGGTGACAGTGTGCTCGACTTGAATACGCGGATTCATTTCGATGAAGACATGCTTACCAGCGTTATCACCAACAGTGTCGATTAGGAACTCAACAGTTCCTGCGTTAACGTAACCGATTTCTTTAGCGAATGAGACTGCATCTTTGTATAGCGCTTGACGAAGAGTTTCATCAATATTCGGAGCAGGTGCAATTTCTACAACTTTTTGATTTCTTCTTTGCACTGAACAGTCGCGTTCAAAAAGGTGAACCACGTTTCCTTTGCTGTCAGCAAGGATCTGAACTTCAATGTGTCTAGGCCTAAGCACTGCTTGCTCTAAGAAAACCCTGGCATCGCCAAAAGCAGATTGTGCCTCTCGCATCGCTTCACCGAGAGCGCCAGCTAGTTCTTCAAGTTTTGCAACTCGACGCATTCCTCGACCGCCACCGCCAGCAACAGCTTTGACAAAAAGTGGAAAACCAATTTCTTTAGAATCAGCAATTAAGAGTTCAACATCATCTGACTGCCTAGACGATTTCAAAACTGGAACTCCAGCTGCGATAGCTGCTTCTTTAGCATTTACCTTGTTACCGGCAAGTTCAAGAACATGGGAACCAGGACCAATAAAAGTAATTCCATTAGCTGCAGCTGCTTCAGCTAGTTCTGGATTTTCACTCAAGAAACCGTAGCCAGGGTAAATGGCATCCGCCCCACATTCCTTGGCCACTCTGATGATTTCTGTTACATCTAGGTAGGCACGAACTGGGTGGCCTAAAGTTCCGATTTGATAAGCCTCATCGGCTTTTAGACGGTGGGATGAATTTCTATCTTCATATGCGAAGACTGCAACAGTCTTTGCTCCTAGCTCATAGGCAGCACGGAATGCACGAATGGCGATCTCGCCACGGTTGGCAACCAAAATCTTCTTGAACATGGGTTCCGTTCCTGCAGTCAAGCGAACAAATAGCGGTTTGCACGTCAATCAAAAGGTAGCCTTATTGGGTGCATGTATTAAGCATTAGCGCCCTGAAGGGCGGAGTTGGTAAGACCACGGTTACCCTGGGACTTGCCTCTGCCGCCATGTCTAAAGGCCTTCGTACTCTGGTGATCGATTTAGACCCTCAGTGCAACGTCAGCAATGGATTAGGTGCGGTTGGGGATTTTGATAATTCAGCAGCCGAAGTAATCAAGAAGCCCCGACACGGCGCTGTGTTTAAGGCAATTGTAGCGTCATCTTGGGCTAAGGGACAGACTGGACGCCTAGACATTATGGTTGGCCATTCTAGGCTGACCGCTAGGAACACCACTAACCCAAGCTTCAAGTCACTTTGGAACCTGGAACAAGCGCTGTCTCGTATCGAGAAGGACTACGACCTTGTGCTCATCGACACTCCCCCTAGCATCAACGCATTAACCCGTATGGCTTGGGTGGCTAGCGATCGAGTTCTCTTGGTAGCTGAGCCATCCATAAATGCTGTGCTGGCAGTTGAATCTGCAATGAAAGCACTGCAAGAAGTTAGAAGGCAAGTCAATCGCCAGGTGAGCCTATACGGCATCTTGATCAACCGACTACGACCAAGCGTTGCCGAGCACCAGTATCGTGTGAACGAACTTGAAGAACTCTATGGAGAATTGCTTATCAGCACACCGATAGAGGAAAAATCTGCGATTCAACAGGCTCAAGGTGCTGGAAGATCAATCCACTCATGGCCTGGTCAATCCGCGGCTAAGTTAGCGGCTCAATTTGATGAGTTGTTGGAACAGGTTTCTGTTTCTTTTGCATCAGAAGACCTGAGACGAATTGAACAATCCGGCAGATCTAGCACTAAAAACAGGCATTCAAGACGTTCTCACGATTCGTCAGAGGTTAAGCGTTCAAAATCCAAACATGCAGCTGAAGACAAGCTAAAGGCCAAAGCCGAGCGCATTGAAATGGTTACCAGTGCTCCAGTTTCACCGGAATACCAAGATAAGTTCAATGAAGTTTTACGTCAGACCATGACTGAGAAGCAGATTAAATCTCTTACTGAAAAAGAAGAAGACTAACTAAACAGCTTTTTTGTTTAGTCTGCGAAGAGTTAGTTCATCCATCTCTTCAACGTGACTTGGATCGATATGAGCAAGTGTTGCCTCAACCTCGTCCAGCACCTTGCCAACTGAAATACCGAATACTCCCTGGCCCTTGTCCATCAAGTCGATGATCTCATCAGCTGAAGTGAAAAGATAAACCTTAGCTCCGTCAGAGAACAGAGTGATTTTAGCTAGGTCGCTAATTCCAGCAGCCCGAAGTTCATTGATGGCAGTGCGGATTTGCTGTAACGATACGCCAGCATCCAAGAAGTTCTTAACTAGCTTCAAAACCAAGATATCGCGGAATGAATAAAGTCTCTGGGTTCCTGAACCTGATGCTCCCCTGACACTTGGTTGCACCAAAGCAGTTCTATCCCAGTAATCAAGTTGACGATAGCTGATACCGGCTGCTCCCGCTGCAGAGGTTCCACGGTAACCAACGTTTGGATCGTGCCAAGGTTGGGATACTGCGAATAAATCATCTTGCAGGTAAGCGAAATCGCTTGCTTTACTTAGGTCGATTCGGCCAGTATCAGTAGTCGGTTCAACGTTTTCTGGTTGTGCTGAGTCCATGCTGGCCTCCTCTCAATATTCATAAAGTTCAAGTAGACCTTGAACCTTTTCTTAATTCTTGCTGCTACCTACGACTAAGGGCAGTTAATATTCTTCTTCGGCGTGTCGCGTTAGTCAATTTTGTCGATAACTGAGCGGATTAGCTCAGATCGAATATTGGCAAATTGTGCTTCAATCTCGGCTGCATAGGCTGCTGCACGGGACTTTGCTGCTGGATCTCTTTGCTTTTTGACGCTGGCAACGACACCTTGAATCAAACCAAGGTCACGATCTGCAGCAGTCTTGATGCCACGAAGGTGCCTAGCTGAAATACCGAAGCGCTGAAGTTGCATCAAAGATCTGGCAATCTCAATATCGCTGTACTCGAATGGCTCAACACCAATCAAGGCATTTGCCTGTGCTTCAGCTAACAAAGTTTCATTGATACCTGATTCAGCAATAAGTTCAAGCTTTGAGAACTTGCGATTAACGCTTGGCCTTCTTGTTCCAGTTGGAAGTGATGGCTGCTTGCCTGCATCTAAGTGATCTAAGTAAGAGCGAATAACTTTTAGCGGTAAGAACTTATCTCTCTGCAATTCAAGAATTAGTTTTACTCGATCGATATCTGCTTCTGAGTATTTACGATAACCAGAATCAGTTCTGAGTGGATTTACTAGACCCTGCTCTTCTAAGAAGCGAATCTTTGAAGGTGACAAATCTGGAAAATCAGATTTTAGGATTTCGATTACACGACCAATGGTGTGTAACTTACCTGGTCTAGGTGCGAATAAACTCGTTGCTTCGTTGACTGCCATGATCTACCTAGCTGTCTTTCTTCGAAGCGTAAAAAGTGAAGTGATATTTACCAACCTGAAGTTCACTGCTGTTAGTTAGAGCAGCAGATTCAACTCTTGCGCCAGCAAGATAAGTGCCATTGAGTGAAGCTAAGTCTTTTACTGTGAATACTCCAGCGCTTCTAGAGATTTCAGCATGTCTTCTAGAGACTGTTACATCGTCTAAGAAGATGTCTGCATTTGGGTGTCTTCCAACGGTAACTAGATCTGCATCAAGTAAGAATCGAGCGCCTTTGTTAGGTCCGCGTCGAACGATTAGAAGCGCATTACCTGCAGGTAGTGCCTCGACTGCAGCCTGTTCCTCATCGGAAAGTGAGTCTTGTTCTGAGTCAATTAGGTCTTCGTCAAATTTACGAGTTGACTCGATTTCATCGCCAGATGCTGGGCCATTAGCTAACTCGTTCAATTGCGCTCCTCTTCGCTTAAAAGAATACCTGAGGAAGACCTAGCCAATTTCCTGATGTTATAAACCTGAAGTAAATAGACCCCACAGGTCCACCAGTAGAGCCAGATACCCCAGAACGCAAATGCCCAGGCAATTGGATAGACGATCACAGCTGCTTGCTCAGGCAACACTTCAGGCAGGAGCAAAAGTGGGAAGGCATAGAGCAGAGCAAAGGTTCCAGCCTTGCCGGTGTAATTTACTGGCAGCGGTCCATAGCCAACCTGGGCTAAAAACGGCAAAGTGAAGAACAAGAGGACATCTCTACCAACGACTGCCACAACCAGCCACCATGGAACTTTATCGGTCATCGCAAGGCCAATAAGAGATGCGAAGATGAACAAACGATCAGCTGCAGGGTCAAGAAGTTGACCCAACCGAGACATCTGATTTAGTTTTCTAGCCAAGAACCCATCAAGCCAGTCAGTAAAGCTAGAAAATGCCAGCACTGCAAAAGCGAGCAAGTTTTGATCAATCAGAATTAGCCATAAGAACACTGGCACCAGCAACAAGCGCAAACCGCTAAGCGCGTTAGGCCAGGTAAAGACCTTGTCGCTTAGTTGTAGATTGCTCTCTGCCATGATTACCTGATTCTAGTTTTGTTTTAGCCGTCGGGCTAGCGGGATTTGAACCCACGGCCCCTTGGCCCCCAGCCAAGTGCGCTACCAAGCTGCGCTATAGCCCGTGAAGTAAATATTAACGCTTGCGCTTTTCTCTTACGCGCATGCCGATTTCAACCGGAGAGCCTTCGAAACCATAGGTTTCACGCAGTCTTCTAACAATGAATCTGCGGTAGCCAGGATCTAGGAAACCAGTTGTGAACAGCACAAACTTAGGTGGTCTTGTGCTTGCCTGAGTGGCAAACAGGATTCGAGGTTGCTTACCGCCACGAACTGGGTGCGGGAATTCCATGGCCAATTCTTGGATGAAGGCATTTAGCTTGCCTGTTGGGATTCGGGTGTCCCAAGAATCAAGAGCAACTTCAAGTGCAGGAACAAGCTTTTCTAAGTGACGACCAGTCTTTGCTGAAATGTTTACTCTTGGTGCCCAATCAACGTGAGCAAGATCCTGTTCAATCTCGCGCTCTAAGTATTCGCGTCTATCTTCATCTAGGTTGTCCCACTTATTGAACGCTAGAACAATTGCTCGACCTGACTCTAAAGCCATGTCAACAATACGAATGTCACCTTCAGAAATCTTCTCGGTAACATCCAAAACGACAACAGCAACTTCAGCTCTTTCAAGTGCAGCGGCTGTTCTAAGCGATGCATAAAAGTCAGCACCTTGAGCTAAATGGATTCTTCTTCTGATACCGGCGGTGTCGATAAAGCGCCAAACCTTGCCGCCTAATTCAACCTGCTCATCGATCGGGTCTCTGGTTGTTCCAGCAAGATCGTTAACAACAGCGCGTTCAGAACCAACTGCCTTGTTTAGCAGAGAAGACTTACCTACGTTAGGTCGACCAATGATTGCAATTCTTCTAGGGCCACCAAATTCTTGCTTAGCCACAGCAGAAACTTCAGGAAGAACTTCCATTACCTTGTCTAAAACATCGGCTACGCCTCGACCATGCAAAGCTGAAACTGGATGTGGCTCCCCTAGCCCAAGTGACCAGAGTGAAGCAGCTTCTGCTTCACCTCTTTCGTCATCTACTTTGTTGGCAAGTAGTAGAACAGGCTTCTTGCTTGCTCTGAGCATCTTCACAACACGCTCATCGGTTGCAGTTGGTCCAACAGTTGAATCAACTACGAAAAGAACAGCATCAGCTAGGTCAACTGCGATTTCAGCTTGAATAGC
>WLIC01000032.1 GCA_009702405.1 Actinomycetota bacterium | reverse complement strand
GCCAGCACACCAACAATAAACATTGGTAGCGCTAAGCGTTCAATCATGCTCTTATTAGACATTTTGTCTCCATTTGGGTTTAGTTGCTACTTAGAACACTAAACCCAGCTTCGGACAAATTAGTCAAGCATTTGGGTGGCAGCCAGTTCCTTATACAGAGGAGTGGAACGTAGGAGCTGCTTATGGGTTCCAGTGCCGATGACCTTGCCGCCAGCGATAACGATGATCTGGTCACTATCAACCACAGTGGAAAGACGGTGAGCAATCACAATCATGGTTCTGTTCTTAGCAACAGCGTCAATAGCCTCACGCATACGCTGTTCATTCAAACCATCAAGGGAAGAGGTTGACTCATCAAGCAACATGATCGGAGGAGCGCTCAGCAAAGTTCTAGCAATAGCTAGACGTTGCCTTTCACCTCCAGAGAGCATGATTCCCTGTTCACCAACTTCAGCATCAAGTCCACGCTTATCTCTTTTAAGAACGGCGGTTAGGTTCACTTCATTTAGAACTCGCTTGAGATCTTTCTCTGTTGCATCAGGAGCCCCAATCAACAAGTTCTCTCTAATGCTTCCAGCTAACACAGGAGCATCCTGTTCAACATAACCAATCTGAGCTCGGAGATCAGATCTTGTCATTGCTTGAACTGGTTGACCATCTAGAAGAATTCCTCCACCAGTTGGTTCATAGAAGCGTTCCATCAAACTAAATACTGTTGACTTACCTGCACCAGATGGGCCAACAATGGCAACCCTGGAACCGCGTTCAATTTTGAAAGAGACTCCTTTGAGAACTTCTTTAGGTTCACTCATAACTGGTTCTGCATCAGGAATTGGTTTTCCTGTTGCATCAACTGCGACTTCAGCTCTTGCTGGATAGCTGAACTTAACTTTCTTGAATTCAATAGCAGTTTTGTTCACAGCCTTACGTCTTGAGACCTGTGCTCTTTCGGTGTCACTATCTTCAAGTGGAACATCGAGAATTTCTTGAATACGGGCAAGGGCACCAAGAGCAGATTGTACTGATGAATATGCTCCAAAGAATTGACCAACCGGTCTAATCATCAAGAACATCAACAGAATGAAAGTGATGAGATTAGCAACCTGAGTTTCACCGGTTGCAACTCGGTAACCACCAACACCTAGAACAACAATGAAAGCACCGTTGGCAGCAAGTCCACCAATTGGAGTTACCCACGCGTTAATGCCAGCAATCTTTACTCCCTGAACATAAGCCTCTTTAGCATCCTGCTGGATTTGAGCAGACTCTCTTGACTCTGCTCTAGCAGCTCTAATAGTTCTAACTGCTGAAAGAGCACGCTCAACTGAGGCAGACATGTTGCCAACGCGTTCTTGAGCTTTAGTGGTAGCTGCTCTGATTCTTCTTGAAGTGATACCAATAGCGGCAACAGCAACTGAGATCATCAGCAGGGTTAGAACAAGTAATAGCCAGTCAATAACTGCCATGGCAATTACCGAACCAACAAAGATAAGTGCTCCACCAGCACCATCAACAAGACCTTGGGTGAGCGCTGCTCTTAGCAGTGTGGTATCTGAACCAACTCTAGAAACTAGGTCACCGGTTCTTCTTAGGTCATACTCGGCAATCGGTAATCTAAGTAACCTAGTTGCCAGTTTGCTTCGCGCAGAGAAAACAACACCTTCACCGGCTTTAGCTAAAACCAAATACATGGCACCGCTGGCAACAGCACTCAAGAGAGTAATAGCTAGCAATGCAAGAGCTATTGGTAATACATCTTTACCTTCTTGAACGGTGCTGATGATATTGCCCACCACAAGGGGCTGAGCTAGGTTCACTGCTGCACCAATAATCGAGAAGATCACTGCAACTGTGAGTAAGCCTCTCTGTTCCTTCATATATGGAACTAGTTGACTGAACTTAGCTTTAGGTCCTGAGTCTTTCTTGCCTGGTCTGCGACCACGCCCACCCATCATGCTCATTCGTTATCCTTCTTGCTTTTCGAGTCCTGGATCGCCAAGGATTTCCTGATTAAGTAGATACCTAATCTCCTGAAGCGATAGTGCCTCTGTGTATGCGGTGTTCTTATAAAACCTACTGAAATCAACTCTATTCAGGGCTGCAAGAACCCTGCTGTCATTGAGCTTTAGAAACATGACCGTGCTGTTAGGAATGCGGTCAAATTCAGTTCGAACCTTCCCACAGCTATAGCCAAAAACAGTTAGGGCAACATCAGCTTCCTGGGGGGATACCTTAGTTATCAACCCAAAGTCTTTTACTTTGAATAACTCCCTTGGGGTATCTCGTCTTTGCCAAATCTGGAAGCAAGTATTGAGTCTGGCTTTTTGCCAAAGCATCTCACCGGTTTCATCAACATAATCAATGGCTAGATCCTCATCATGAATCAGATGAAAGTTTCTATCCAATCTGTTAATCACAGACCATTTGCGCCAACTTCTAGGAACAATGAAGGCAATGTATTCGCTGTTCTTAGCTGCTTTATTGAAAAAGGGAATGCTTAGCGAGTTGTTCCTACCAAACGGTGGATTAGAGATGGTAACCGCATCGGTTACCCCTTTGATTTCGCTGGTTAGGAAATCAGCAAGGATGACTCCATCGGCTTTTGGCTCGATGTCGAAACTCAGTACTTTCTTTGCCCCTAGTTCTTTGGCGGCTCTCACAAATGAGCCAGTGCCTCCAGCAGGTTCTATAACTGTTCTATTAGTTAGACCGCCGATAACCTGAGCGACCTTATTTGAAAGGTTTTGAGCAAGCTCTTTAGGGGTATAGAACTGTTCTTTACCAGTCACCCTGCGATTACCAGGGCGAACCTTGTCGCGCTCGGCAGGGGTCATATGCTCAAGGATATCACTAACCTTTTATAGACTTTAAGGCTGTGCTTACGAAAGTGCACAAGAATCTAAAAGAAAGACACAGAGCTGTGGCTACTAAGAAGACCGAAGCAGAGGCAATGATCATTGCCAAGGGCTTGACCAAAACCTATGGTGATTTCAAAGCTGTAGATAGTATCGATTTCACTGTTCGTCGAGGTGAATCCTTTGGTCTGCTAGGGCCTAATGGTGCAGGTAAATCAACCACCATGAAGATGATTGCTGCCACCAGCCAGAGAAGTGGTGGCGAGCTCACCATTTTAGGTAAAGACCCTAACTCTAAGGGTCCTGAGATTAGAGCTCACTTAGGTGTTGTTCCGCAGCAAGATAACTTGGATCGTGAACTCAAGGTTTGGGAAAACCTAATGGTTTATGGTCGTTACTTTGGTTTACCTCGCAAATGGTTGAAGGTAAAGATTGAAGAACTTCTGGAATTCGCTCAGCTAACTGAAAAGCGAAACAGCAAGACTGAAGAGCTCTCCGGCGGTATGAAGCGCAGGCTTACCATTGCTCGAGGTCTGGTTAATGAACCAGAGATTCTGATGTTGGATGAACCAACCACAGGTTTAGACCCACAAGCTAGACACATCCTCTGGGATAGATTGTTCCGCCTAAAAGAACAGGGTGTCACCTTGGTTATCACCACCCATTACATGGATGAAGCTGAACAACTCTGTGATCGTTTGATGGTTATGGATAAAGGCAAGATCATGGCTGAAGGATCTCCTGCAGAACTAATCAAAAAGTATTCCTCTAAGGAAGTTCTGGAAGTTCGCTTTGGTAGTGAAAACAATGCTCAGGTAGCTAAGGAACTCAAAGGCATTGGAACAAGACTTGAAGTTTTGCCTGACCGTATTTTGGTCTATGCAGAAAACGGTGAGAAGTGTCTAGAGCAAATTGTGAAGAAAGGTTTGCACCCTGTCACATCTCTAGTTAGAAGATCTTCTTTGGAAGACGTATTCCTTCGTTTAACTGGAAGAACATTGGTTGAGTAATGTCTATCGATATTGCTAACGAACCGAAGATGACCTGGACTGGGGCAGCAACAATTGTTGACCCGCAGAAAAGCATCAGACGTGGTTCTCTATATGTTGCGGAGAACCGCATCAAGAACATGCTCAAGTGGTGGCATTCCATCATTGCCTTTGGTTTGGGAAACCCAACCCTTTACTTACTATCTATCGGTATTGGTATCGGATCTCTAGTTGATTCATCGCTTGGTCCAAATGCTATTGATGGGGTTAGTTACCTAACCTTCTTAGCTCCTGCATTACTTGCAACTGCTGGTATTCAAGGTGCTATGGATGAAGTGACCTGGCCAACCATGGAAGGTTTTGTTTGGGATAGAACCTTCTTCTCAATGAATGCCACAGCTATCACCGGTAAGCAGATTGCCAACGGTGTGATGCTAGCTGCGATGGCTAGATGTGTTTTGCAAGTGTTCCTATATGAACTTTGCTTACTGGCATTTGGAGCTATCAGCTGGCAATCCGTTCCTATTCTGTTGCTCGTCTCCTCTGCTGCTGGCCTTGGTTTTTCTGCCATCATGCTTGCTTTCTCAGCAAGCATCAAAGATGACGATGACGGTATGTTTGCATTAGTTGGCAGATTCGTGATCACACCGATGTTTATGTTCTCTGGAACTTTCTACCCAATTACCTCAATGCCTATTTACTTGCAGTGGATTGGTTGGATTTCTCCGCAATGGCATGCCACCAACCTCGGTAGAGCAATGTCCTATGGCATGCCAATTGAGCCTTGGCTACTTATCCTGCATTGGGCTTTGATGCTCGCTATGGCAATCGTTGGCTTTAGTTGGGCTCATCGTGTCTTCCAAAGAAGGTTGTCAAAATGAGTTTGATTAACACAACAGTTGACACAGCTATAGCTATTGCTGAACGTAGAAGTAACAGAGTCGGCGCTGGCGTCTATTCGGGAAGATCAAGAGTTGTTCTTGAGCGTGGATACTACGCTCTAAAGTCTTCAACCTGGATGGTTGTTGCCTCAGGCTTTGTTGAACCAGTTATCTATCTTCTAGCGTTTGGCTATGGCATTGGTCAGTTCATCACTGGTTCAACCGATGGCAACGGTAATCCAATTACCTATGCTCAATACATTGCTCCAGCACTACTAGCAACATCTGCGATGAACGGTGCTATCTATGACTCAACCTGGAACGTGTTCTTCAAGATGCACTTCGGCAAGATCTATAACGGCATGCTCTCAACATCTATGGGAACTTTGGATGTTGCTCTAGGTGAAATCAGCTGGGCCTTGCTTAGAGGTTTGGCTTATGCAATTGGATTCATGGCGGTCGTTGCCTCGATGGGTCTTGTTCCATCGCTATGGGGATTACTTGCAATACCTGCAGCTGTGTTGATTGCCTTTGGTTTTGCCTCTGTTGGTATGGGAGTAACAAGTTATCTAAAGAACCATCAGCAGATGCAATGGATTCAGTTAGTGATGTTACCGATGTTCCTATTCTCAGGAACTTTCTACCCACTAAGTATTTATCCTCAGTTCGTTCAATGGTTTATTCAAGCAATGCCACTATGGCAAGCTATTGAACTTATTAGAGGGCTGACTTTGGGCATCTTGAACATCTCAATGCTTGGACACATCGCATACTTCGTAGCAATGATAATCGGCGGGCTGTTTTTCACAACCCGCCGACTAACAGCACTGTTCTTGCGCTAAAGACTATTCAGCTACTGCTCCGCCAAAGATGGCTAACACGATGTTGATTGTGGTTAGCAGGAAGATAGTTGGCACAGCCCAAACCGGTGTGACATCTTTCTTGCGGTAGCGGAAAGCAATCAAGAAGATGAATACCAAGGCGATGAGCTTTAGAGAAATTACAAAAGCATTTAGTTTGCTTGGATCAACGGCGAGACCAGCCATTGTTAGTCCTGTTGCCAGCATCAGATAAGAACCGTGCAACACACCAGCTGAAACCTTGATGCCCTTGGTTAGTTCTTTCATGCTTGTGAAGAAGCCTGCAAGCAAGACAGCAATACCTAGAAGGTGCAGAACTAGAAAGATGTTGATTAGTAACTCTTTGGTTGAATCATCCATGATGCTCTTTTCTTTTGAAGGTTTACTTCAATAGTCTATGAGCGAAGGCGTGCCATAGTGATAGCAGCCTCAACGGCTTCAGCACCTTTATCTTCTTTACTGTTCGCTAAACCGGACCTATCGAGAGCTTGCTGAGCGTTATCAACGGTGAGTAGACCAAAACCAATTGGGACACCGTATTCCAACTGCACTTGAGTCAAGCCTTGGGTTGCTGCATCGCAGACGTAATCAAAGTGAGGGGTGTCACCTTGGATAACAACACCGAGAGCGATGATGGCATCAGCCTCATCTTCGGCTGCCCACTTAGCTGCAAGAGGTAATTCAAAGGCACCAGGAACACGAACGATTGTGTATACATCGTTGCCAGCTGCTTTTAGAGCTCTTTCAGCTCCAGCTAGAAGTGCATCGGTAATCTCGGTATGCCAAGAGGTAACCAGAATCGTTACCGCTAGATCACTTGCATCGATTACTAGTTTTGGACCGTGGCCTGCCATTACTGCTCCATTTCGGCGATGATTTGTGGAAGAAGGTGACCCATCTTTGATCGCTTAGCTTCTAGGTAGCCAAGGTTCTCGATAGCTTCACCAACAATTACAGGAACATAAGAGTTCACTGGTATGCCAGCCTCGGTTAGGAAGTTAGCTTTAGCTGGGTTGTTAGTCATAAGGCGAACGCTCTTGACGCCGAGCTCTCTAAGGATAGAAACAGCAGCACCATACTCTCTTGCTTCTGATGGAAGTCCTAGAGCTTCATTAGCTTCAACAGTGTCAAGGCCTTGCTCTTGCAAGCCATATGCTTTGAGTTTGTTTAGTAGACCGATACCTCGACCTTCCTGACCTCTAAGGTAAATAACAATTCCACCCTTAGGGTCAGCTTCAATCATGTCTAAGGCATATTGCAACTGAGGACCGCACTCACACTTAAGAGAACCAAAAGCTTCACCGGTAATACATTCAGAGTGCATGCGGACTAAAACGTCTTCACCTCTTGGGTTACCTTTGATGATCGCT
>WLIC01000031.1 GCA_009702405.1 Actinomycetota bacterium | reverse complement strand
TGCTGCCATCATTGGGTTCTTACCTCTGACTAATACTTGGTGGGTGTTCCTTGCTCTGCACTTCACCATGTCTTTAGCTTTTAGCACTTTCAACATTGCCCTTAACTCTCAGGCAGTTGCTTTCCAGAAGCGTCAGGGCAAAGTATTACTTGGTTCTTTCCATGGAGCTTGGAGCATTGGTGCTGCTGTTTCAGCTTCAATCTCTGCTGCTATCGCTTCATACACACCACTGTTTATTCACGTGGCTGCTATTGCTGTTATCTGTCTTGGACTGTTCTTATGGTCAGCAAGCAACATGCTCACCCCAGCTGAAGATAACCATGGTCAAGAGCGTGAGAAGGCCAACAAAGTCTCTTGGTTTAAGACACCTAAATACCTTTGGTTACTATCAATTGGAGCCTTTGCGGGCATGTGGCCAGAGCTGGTAATCATGGATTGGTCTTCTGTTTATGGCAGACAAGTACTATTCCTAGATGCTGGGCAAGCAGCGCTGCCATACACCGTGTTCATCATCGCAATGATTTTTGGCAGATTCTCTATCGTGAAACTAACTGAGAAATATCAGATAGCAAGAATTTCACAGATAGGTGGAGCTTTTGGTTCTATTGCTTTTGCTCTAGCTATCTTTAGTTCTGCAACTTTAGCTAGTTCTAATCAACCGCTTGCTCTAGGACTTATGTGTTTGTTCTTTGTTATAGCCGGCTACGGTATTTCTTCGATGGTGCCAGGTTTTTATAGTGCAACAGGAAACATTGAAGGACTATCAACAGCTCAAGCACTATCAAGAATGGCGCTATTCAATTACACAGTCATCATCTTTGCCAAGATGTTTATGGGTTCATTGATTGATAGATCTAGTTTGCCAATGGCAATGATTTTCCCAATAGCTATGTTTGCTTGTGCTTCAGTGATTAGCGGAGTTGTTGCTAATCGAAATAAGAAACTCGAAAAGAATAAAGATACGTTGGCGTATCCGCCAACATCACCTATCTCTTCGATAGATGTTCCTTAGCGGTAGTTAACGAACTGAAGATCAACGTCAAGGTTACTTGATCTCAGCAGTTCCATTACCTCTTGCAAGTCATCACGGCTCTTGCTAACCACTCTTAGTTCATCACCTTGAATGTTTGCTTTGACTGACTTAGGGCCTTGTTCACGAATAATCGCTGAAATCTTTTTAGCATCAGGCTGTTCAATACCTTGCTTGAGTTCAGACTCAATACGGTATTCCTTACCTGAAGGGTAAGGGTCTCCTGTTTTCAAACTCTTTAGCGAGATGCCTCTTTTTACCAACTTGCTTTGGAAAACGTCAAGAACTGCTTTGACTCGTTCTTCGCTGTTAGCTTTCATCAGGATCTTTTCGCCTGACCAATCAATTTCTGCACCTACGCCTTTGAAGTCGTAGCGCTGCTCAATTTCTTTCTGAGCCTGGTTCAAAGCATTAGCTGCTTCTTGCTTGTCAACTTTGCTGACTATGTCGAATGAGGAATCTGCCATGGAAGAGAGTCTAACTAACTAGCTAACGGTTTTTGCTTTGGTTGTGCTGCCGCGAACAATTAATTCAATTGGCCATTCAACAACATCTTGGACTGCATGTTCAGGATCATCTAGTAACTGCAGCATGGTTTTGACTAGTAGTTCAGCCTGACCTGTCACATTCTGGTCAATGGTTGTTATTCCAAAGAACTCAGCTAGTTCGTGGTTGTCAACGCCAACAATTGAGACATCCTCAGGAACTTTCAACCCCATGTCTTTAGCAGCTAGCATCGCACCAACAGCTAGTTCATCAGAGGAAGCAAAGATTGCTGTTGGTGCATTGTGAGGATCACCTAGTAATTGTTTAGCTGCTGAGTAACCTTCACTAATTGCATGTTTGTTGACTGCTTTATACCAAGCTGGACGCGGTTGAATACCCGCTAGCTTCAGCGCTGTCTCATAGCCGTCACGTCTTTCATTGAAGACGTTGAAGAGCTTTTGGTCTTTTTCATTCTGACCAATCATGGCGATGTTGGTATGCCCCATAGCCAGTAAGTGATCTGTTGCTAACCTGCCAGCAGAAGTGTCATTGATCTTGATTGATTTAGCGCCAGCAATAGGTCCACCCAGAGCCACGATAGGTTTATTTACTTTAGCCAGAGCTGCTATCTCGTCATCAGTCATCTTTACTGAAATACACATAACCGCATCAACACGTTTCCGAGGTAAAGATCTACCAAATACTGAGCTACGGTGATCATCACCACTGGAGAGGTTATACAAAGTAACGTCATAACCAGCTTTTACTAGTTCTCGGTCAACTGTTTCTAAAGCAGTTGAGAAGAACCATCTATCAACATAAGGAACTACAACACCAATGTTCTTAGTTCTACCGGTAACCAAGGTGTATGCAGAAGCTGACGGGACATAACCTAGACGGTCAGCTACCGCTTGAACCAAAGTCTTAGTCTCCTGGGAGACGTAATCCTTGCCGCTTAGTGCTCTTGAAACAGTTGCGGTTGAGACCCCAGCCTCACGTGCAACATCAACAATTCCAGCCACCAACAACCCATTTCTGTAAAGGTATGCAAATCTCTATGTAATCTACAAACATAAACCAGCTTTTGCAGAACATTTGCAGTCATTGCAACCTTATTGTTGTGTAAAGGCGATTAGCGCCAAACCCCCTGATTCAGGTATTCTTATTCGGCACCCGTCCGGCTGATTACAGGCGGCCGGGAGCACTGGCTAGTTACCCAAGCGGCCAAAGGGATCTGACTGTAAATCAGCCGGCTCAGCCTTCGGGGGTTCGAATCCCTCACTAGCCACGCAGAAGACTCGGTATTCACGACCGGGTCTTTTGTCCTTTTAAGATAGAAAGGCAACCAAAACAAAGGGGTTTCACATGAAAGCAATAGCTAACTTCATTACATCTAAGCGTGGAGCACCAACAACTATGTTGTTGGCATTGCTATTCGCAGGTCTAGCTTTTGGTCCTTTAGGGGCCACTAAGTCTGAGTCAGCCCCTGGGGTTGGTTTGCCAGCTGATAACGAGACAGTTCTTGTTGATGCAGCTCTGAAGACTCTCCCTGGTTCTGGGGCAACGGCTGCGGTCATTATTTATAGGGGAGTAAATGGAACCGCTCTTACCGAAGCTGACAAGGTCTGGCTTGCCACCTCCTCTGTTGAACACTTCGCTAAATACAGCAACATTGTTGTTCCAACCCCTTTTGGTGATCAACATGTAATTCCACCAGTTACTTTCTCTGAAGACGGCTTAGCTGCTGTTGTTACTGTTCCTATGGACAAGATTTCTGAAGAAACAGAATGTGTTGTTGACGGTGAAACTAAGACCTGTTCTTCGACTGTCGCAACTACTACACGTATTAAAGAAATGCGTGCTCTCGCAGAAGACGGCATGCCTGCAACTTTAGAAACAAAGCTAACTGGACCTGAAGGTTTCGTTGCTGACCTAAGTGGTGTTTTCGCAGGAGCTGACTTTGCCTTGCTTGGAACAACGTTCCTAGTTGTTATTGCCTTGTTGTTGATCTCATTTAGATCTTTGTCTTTGTGGTTGATTCCTATCCTTGTGATTGGGACTGCAGATGGCATGGCGTCATCTCTAGCAACTATTACTGCTGGTTGGGTGAACGTAAAACTTGATGCATCGATTACGGGAATTCTTTCTGTATTGGTTATCGGTGCTGGTATCGACTATGCACTTCTGCTTATCTCTAGATACCGTGAAGAACTTTTAGTTGAAGCAGATCGAAGAAAAGCTCTAGCTACTGCTTGGCGTGGAGCAGCACCAGCAATCTTTGCTTCAGGTGCAACAGTTATTCTTTCTCTGCTAACTCTGCTAGCCGCTGACCTGCAAGGTAACCGAGCACTAGGTATTGCATGTGCGACGGGTGTATTCCTAGCGATGATTGCGGCACTGTTTGTCTTACCTGCAGCACTTGCTATCTTTGGTCGTTGGATCTTCTGGCCAGCAACACCGAAGCTTGGCGGCAGAAACAAGAGTGACACAGGGCTATGGGCAAAGCTTGGTAAAGGTGTTGCTAAGCGACCTGTTGTTGTTGCATCGTTTGGTTTAGTTGTTCTGGTTGCCTTGGCATCAGGTGCTGCTGGCATCAAGATTGGTCTGTCATCAACTGAACAGTTCACTAAGAAGCCAGAGGCTGTTATTGGTCAAGAGTGGTTAGGTAAGTCTTTCCCTGCTGGTTCAACAACGCCAACAATTCTTATTGCTGATAGAGCGAGAGTGAATGATGTTGCTGACTTTGTGAAAGATGTTCCAGGAGTTGCCTCTGTAACTGTTGGTGAAAACAATGACACCATTGCAAAGATCAGTGTTGTTCTTGATGGTGAGTCTGGTTCAGAAGCTGCATACAGCACCATAGATGCGATTAGAGCAAAGGTTGGCACACTAAGTGACACCAATGTTCTAGTTGGTGGTCTTGATGCTCAGAGACTTGATGTGAAGAGAGCTTATGACCATGACCGTGCAATTGTTATTCCACTGATTCTTTTGGTTGTCTTCCTAGTGCTTCTAATCCTTCTTAGATCAATCGTTGCTCCAGTGTTGTTGCTAGCGACTGTTGTTGGTTCATTCTTTGCCAGCATGGGTGCCGGTTGGTTGCTCTTCACTTATGTTCTAGGGTTCCCAGCTCTTGATCTCAGTGTTTATTTGTTCTCCTTCTTATTCCTTGTAGCCCTTGGTGTTGATTACAACATCTTCTTGGTTACTAGAGCTAAAGAGGAAAGTGCAAAGCTTGGTTTGCAACAAGGAATGCTCAAAGCGCTTTCTTCAACCGGTGGTGTGATCACTAGCGCTGGTGTTCTACTGGCAGCTGTGTTCTTGGTGCTTGGAGTATTACCGCTACTAGCGTTAGCTCAAATTGGAGCAATTGTTTGTATTGGTGTTCTATTAGACACTCTCTTGGTTAGAACAGTCATCGTTCCGGCACTTGCATTTATTGCAGGTGAGAAGTTCTGGTGGCCGTCAAAGCCCAAGGCTTAGTTTTTAGGTCTGACCTTAAACCAAACACCTGCTAGTACTGGAGTAATAAGGAAGCTTAGGAGAAATCCTGAAGATTTTTTGTATCCTCTTGCTGTTGCGTACCAGGTTGAGATTGCAGTTAGACCTATGTAGATAGAAAGTAAGAATGCAATTCGCGCAGGAATGTTGCGGCTCTGTTCAACTGCATAGTAAACAACTTCGTATGTTCTCATTACAAGCTCCTAAAAGTCCCTGTGTGTTTCAGAATAGCCATAGTTGCACCTAGTTGGAAACACTTTGACCTGCAGACTAAAAGGGCCTTTCGGAATTACGATTAAATAACGAAGGCTTAGATTTACGGGGAACCTTCCAAATACAAAGTTATTCTCAGGAATAAGAGAATCTAAGGGGGATTTTATGTCTCAGCAAAAATCTAACGTCGGCAAGATCATTGGCTTTACTTGCCTAGGAATTATCGCAATTCCGACAATCCTCGGCACCATCACCACTCTCGCCTTCACCGGTAATTTGAGTTCCCTAGTTTGGGTACTCCTTATCGGTGCAGCCGTCCCAATTATTGTTATCTCGAATAAACGACAAAAAAAGAAAATTGCTGCTTGGGAGGCTAGCCAGCAACCTATTGCGATGCGAAGTGCACCTCAGCAGAGTGCTACACCAATGCCTGCAGTTGCACCAATTAGTTCTGCACGTGCAGTTGGTTTTGAGACAAGTGTTTGTCAACACGTTTTCACTGAAGCAGATCTAAAAGATAAAGAGTCTGTTACCTGTCTATGTGGTTACTCATACAGTGTTAAGAACCTGCGTGAATACGCTCAACTGACTAAACGGTTCAATGAAACCCAACAGAAACTTGTCATGCTTGAACGTGCACTTCTAGAAGGCACAAGAGTTCAAAGTTCACAAGCTCCAGTAAGTGCACCTGCCCAAGCAGCAAGAGTGCCTGTGCTCAATAAGCCTGCAATCGCACCTCAAACTGCAAAACCAGTTGTAGCTCCAGTTGTGAAGCGTAAGCGTGTTGCTCTCTCCGCTCAACAGTGGTTGGTGATGGGTGCAGCAGCTATCACCGTGCTGGCGGGAAGCGTTTTTGTATCTACCGCTATACAAGCCGGCTTGCCTTCCGAAATATTCTTGTTGATAACTCTCGGTGTTGGAGCAGTTACAGGTTTCTTGGCTTTCTGGGGGCGTAAGTTCTCTGTGATGTTGGTGAACTTTATGGCTACGTTCTCATCTGCGATGCAGATGTTCTCTATGTTGATTATCGGTGACATGCTCTTTGAATTTGCATGGGATAGTGCTCCAGCTTGGTGGTGGGCAGTAGTTCTATTGGCCGTATCCGCAATCGCTTTTGTTTTAGCTCGTTTCAAAGCTAACTTTGCTTGGAAGCTACTTTCTATTGCTTCGCTGCTAGCTTCAGCTAGTGCTTTGGTCCTAGGTCCACTAAGTGATTTGTATTCTCTGGGGTCTGGATCATTTGGTTGGTTAGCAGCTACCTGCACCGTTGCTGGTGTTGGACTTGCTCTAGTAAGCAAGATGGTTGCTAACTATAAGTACGTTGTCCCTAAAGACAGCCAAGATGTTGACTATGAAAAAGATCTAGCTTCTCGTGAAGATGCAGTAGTTAAGACAGTTTCAAGAATTGCAACAGCTCTGCTTCTAGGCGGGGGACTTGGCTACGTCCTCCTTGGTTTACTAACAACTCTTATCTCAGGTATTGAACCTTTGTCTTTCACTGCCTTTGCTTTGGTGTGGGTGGCAGCTGGTGCTTTCCAAGAGAAATGGATTTCAGTTCTTGGAGCAAGTGAATCAGGTCAGAAGAATCTGAACTTCTGGCAACACATTGTTGGGTTTGTGTCGTTGGCCTTAGCGCTTAATTCATGGGTGCTATTCCTATCAGCTGGAAACCTCTGGATTGGTGTTGCTGGAACTAGCGCTCTGTTCTTTACTGGTGCTGTTCTGGTTGCAAAAGTTAAGCGAGTGGC
>WLIC01000030.1 GCA_009702405.1 Actinomycetota bacterium | reverse complement strand
TGACTTGGCCCGGCTTCTTGAGACTTGGAAGTCAGAATCTCAACCACATCGCCTGACTGCAATACCGTCTCCAGTGGAACAAGTCGGCCATTAACCTTGGCACCCATGGTGCGATGGCCAATCTCCGTGTGAACCGCGTAAGCGAAATCAACCGGGGTTGAACCTTTAGTTAATCCGATAACTCGTCCCTTAGGTGTGAAGGCATAAACCTCTTTAGCTCCAATCTCAAATCGGAGCGCGTCAAGGAACTCGGATGGATCTGCTGTTTCATGTTGCCAATCAGACAGGTGCTTGAGCCATACCAAGTCATCTTCTGAACTGAGTCTGCTGTCCGATGCGCCTTCTTTGTACTTCCAGTGAGCTGCAACACCATACTCGGCTCTGTTATGCATCTCCTGAGTTCGGATCTGAATCTCGACTGGCCTACCGTTTGGACCAATAACGGTGGTGTGTAGGGACTGATAAAGATTGAACTTTGGCATTGCAATGTAATCTTTGAAGCGACCTGGTACTGGATTCCACCTTGCGTGGATAGAACCAAGAATGGCGTAGCAATCTCTAACCTCAGGAACTATTACTCGAATACCTACAAGGTCATAGATGTCGTCAAACTCTCTACCTCTGATAACCATCTTTTGATAAATGGAGTAATACTGTTTAGGCCGGCCAGCTACCTTACCTTTTACTTTGTTGTCTTTGAGATCGTCATCAATAGCAGAAATTACGGATTGAATGAACTCTTCACGTTTAGGTGAACGCTGTCTAACCAGGTTAACTATCTCGTCATAAACCTTCGGGTAAAGCACAGAGAAGGAAATATCCTCCAGTTCCCACTTGATTGTGCTGATACCAAGTCGATGCGCGAGAGGTGCATAGATCTCAAGAGTTTCTTGAGCTTTCTTTCGTGCTTTTTCCTCAGGAACAAAACCCCAGGTTCGTGCGTTGTGCAAACGGTCAGCGAGCTTAATAACAAGAACACGAATGTCCTTTGACATCGCAACAACCATCTTGCGAACAGTCTCAGCCTGGGCGGTGTCGCCAAATTTGACCTTGTCTAACTTTGTGACGCCATCGACAAGCATGGCTATCTCTTCACCAAATTCGGCTCTGAGTTGCTCTAAAGAGTAGTCAGTGTCTTCAACTGTGTCGTGCAGCAACGCTGCAGCTAATCCAGCTGTTCCTATGCCTAGGTCAGCGAGAATTTGAGCTACAGCTACGGGGTGCGTGATGTATGGATCGCCGCTTTTACGTGTCTGCCCTTGATGAGCCTTCTCAGCAGCCGCGTAAGCCTTTTCTACTACGGAGAAATCACTCTTGGGGTGGCTTAGCTTTGCTGACTTGATGACTTCAGCAATGTTGCTATCTGGGCTTGGCCTGGTAAAGATTCTAGGCAGACGGCTTCTAAGAGCTGCTAAAGCTCCTCCACCAGAGATGTCTGTCATCATTTCCTCTTTACAACAGGTTTATAAAGACTACCCTGACACCTATGAATTAAGCGCGCTTGGCTAAAACCTTAGTAGCAGCCTTTACATACTTCTCTTCACCTTCACGCAATTGAGAGTAGAAAGGAGCTGCGATAAAGATTGTTGAGTATGTGCCAACGATGATTCCAATGAACAAAGCTAGTGAGATGTCTCGCAAAGTTCCAGCTCCAAGTACAAATGCACCGATAAACAAAATCGCTGCAACTGGAAGAACCGCAACAACAGAAGTGTTGATAGATCTAACTAGAGTCTGGTTGATTGCAAGGTTCACGCGTTCTTTAAACGTTGCAGTCTCGCTGAATTCAACTTCCAAGGTGTTCTCTCGAATCTTGTCGAACACAACAACGGTGTCGTAAAGGGAATAACCAAGAATGGTAAGGAAACCAATAACCGCTGCTGGTGTAACTTCAAAGCCAAGCGCTCCATAGATACCTGCTGTGATAACAAGGTCATGGGCTAGTGCAAGCATTGCCGCAACACTCATCTTTAGAGTTCTAAAGTAAAGAGCCATAAGAATAGCCGCTAGGAAAATGAATGTCACCAAACCTGAGACGGCCTTAGAGGTGATGTCAGCTCCCCAGTTAGGTCCAATGAATGAGCTTGTGACATTGCTATCAGGCACTTTATAGGCAGCTGCAAGTGATAAACGAACCTTTTCAGATTGAGTGTCGCTTAGCTGTGGGGTTTGAACTCGAATAGTGTCGGTACCGATACGGGTTGTGTTTACCTGGATGGTGTCAACAACCTTGTGAACTGCACCTTCCGCAGCAAGTGTTGAATCAACTTTGCTTGCTGAGATTCGGTACTCGGATCCACCCTTGAATTCGATACCGAAGTTAAAGCCACCACGGCTCATTGGAATAAGAATCGCTAACGCCAACATTGCTAGAGCAACAACGTAGAAGTACTTACGTCTTCCAACAAAATCAATAGAACGCTGACCGCTGTATAGCTGGTTACCAAAATCGCTAAAACGTGACATTAGTTACCTTCCTCTTGACTATTAACTTCTGTATTTTCGCCTGCAGCCTTACGCTCGGCAATGGTTTGACGACGTTGAGCTTCCTTTGAAGACTTGGCAGCCTTTCCGCTTGAAACTTCAGCTGACACTCTGAACTGTCCACGTCCGGCATAACCAAATGACGAAGCTTCTTTGAGCTCAAGGCCTGTCCACTTCGATCCAGATGAGAAGAACTTGGTTTGAGCCATCAGTCTGAATGTTGGATAAGTAAATAGCCAAACGATAGCTAAGTCGATGAGAGTTGTAAGACCTAGTGTGAAGGCAAAACCTTTTACGTTACCAACTGTTAGGAAGAACAGTGTTGCAGCAGCTAGAAGGCTTACTGCGTCTGAGACAAGAATTGTCCTCTTTGCTCTGTTCCAACCGGATTCGACGGCAACTGCCAATGTTTTACCCTCACGTAGTTCATCACGAACACGTTCAAAGTAGACGATGAAAGAGTCTGCGGTAATACCAATAGCAACAATCAAACCGGCGATACCTGAAAGTGAGAGTCTGTAGTCCTGACGCCAAGTTAGCAAAGCAATCATGATGTACGTGAAAATTGCTGCTATTGAAAGGGAACCAATAGTAAGTACTGCCAATCCCTTGTATTGGAAGACTGAGTAACCAACAACTAGCAACAAACCAATTAGACCAGCAAGCAAACCAGCCTGTAGTTGCTCTGAACCAAGTGTTGCTGAGATGTTCTCCTGTGACTGAACGGTAAAGGAGATTGGTAATGAACCGTACTTAAGCTGGTCAGCCAAAACAGTTGAGCTCTTCTGATCAAAGCTTCCAGTGATCTGAGCAGTTCCACCGGTGATCACTGACTGTGTACGTGGTGCAGTAATTACGTAGCCATCGATTGTTACTGAGAATCTGTTCTGAGGATCACTCAAAGGAAACAAACGCTGGGTGATCTTGCCGAATTTGTCTCCACCAGCTGCGTTGAATGAAAGGTTTACAGCCCATTCGTTTGTGCTAACACCTTGAGCGCCAGTAACAGTTCCAGCTTGAGCGTCTGAAAGATCAGATCCGCTAAGTTCAACTGGCCCAAGAATGTACTTCTCTGTTAGTCCACGGTCACAAGTAACAAGTGGCTTATCGGATGGATCAACTTGACCTGGCTTACGGAAAGTTTTTGAACAATCGAGTTGTTCATATTTCTTCTGCAAAGCAGGTGAAATGTAGTTTAGGTCGCTGGCGTTCGATGGCTTGGCCGATGAAGTCTTTAGTGGCTTTGAACCCTCTTTACCAATAACTGTCTTTGTGCCGGCAGAAGCTGCAAGCACTGGACGGAATTCGAGTTTGGCAGAGCTCTTTATCAAAGCAAGAGTGTTCTTGTCTGGAACACCTGGGATAGAAACAACAATGTTGTTACCAGAAGTGTTGATCTGCGATTCGCTAACACCAGTTGAGTCAACACGCTGTCTGATAATTGAAACAGCCTGAGCTACCTGCTCTGGTAGAACTTCTTGCCCTTTGCTCACAATCGGGGTGAGGATAATCTGGGTTCCACCGGAGAGATCAAGAGCAAGGTTTGGTACGAAAGTGGCTTTCTTCTCCCCCGCTGCCATGTTTCCAGCAATGATTCCGACAATAGAGAACATCAGTACTAGCAACCAGGTCAATGACCTAAGTGCTGTTCTAGTGATTGTGTTCTTTTCAGACATGGTTGTGCCTAACTCTGCTTGAAGTAATTACTTACTTAGCTGTTTTCTTGGTAGCGGTGGATGATTTTGCTGTCTTGGTTGCTGGCTTAGCAGCTGGAGCTTTCTTTGCTGCTGGAGCTTTATCAAGACTTGGTGCTGTAACCGAACGGATAGCAGCCTTTACGAATTCAATCTTGGTGCCAGGAGTTGTCTCAACAACAACTGAAGAATCACTGATTGAAACGATCTTTCCAGTGATACCGCCAAGCATGACGACATTTGCGCCTACCTTGACTGAGTTAGTTAGTTGAGTAGCGGCGGTCTTACGACGACGGTTACTAAAGAATAAAAAGGCTACAAACGCGATAAGCAGTGCAAAAGGTAAGTAGTCATTACTGTTTGAAGGCATTTGGGACCAATCCGCTAGAAATTTGCGATAACTAGATGATTATAAGCGACTTGCTAGTCGAATAAGCCCTGGAAGCCCGAAGGAGGCGTAATGCCAAGGTGTTTATAGGCTGCTGCGGTGGCCTGTCTACCCCTCGAAGTGCGTGCGATAAGCCCAGTTCTTAGTAGGAATGGTTCAACTACGGTCTCGATTGTGTCTGCCTCTTCACCGATGGCTACGCTGAGTGTGTTCAGTCCTACGGGTTTACCCTCAAACTTCACTATTAGGGTCTCTAGAACAGCCCTGTCAAGCCTGTCTAGCCCTAGTTCGTCTACTTCATAGAGTTCAAGGGCTGACTGAACTGAAGACTCCAAGACGGATCCAGCGGAGTGAACCAGCGCAAAGTCCCTCACTCTCCGCAACAACCTATTGGCAATTCGTGGAGTTCCACGTGACCTGGAAGCTATTAGTTGGATGGACTCTGAAGCTATTTGCAATTGCATCAAATTCGCAGCTCTTGCTACAACCTGAGCCAGCTCCTCTTCCGAATAGAAATCAAGGTTTGCAGTGAAACCAAAGCGATCACGCAACGGGTTAGGTAAAAGTCCACTTCGAGTTGTGGCACCTACCAATGTAAATGGGTCGAGATCCAGAGAGATGCTTGTCGCTCCTGCACCTTTCCCAACCATCACATCAACCCTGAAATCCTCCATAGCCAAATAGAGCATTTCTTCAGCGGATCGTGACATGCGATGTATTTCATCAATGAACAACACTTCGCCTGAGGATAAAGAAGACAGAACTGCCGCCAAGTCGCCGGCGTGCTGAATTGCTGGACCGCTCGTCATACGAAGTGTTCTTTTGGATTCTTGGGCAACAATCATTGCCAAAGTTGTTTTACCTAGCCCTGGTGGCCCTGCCAGAAGAATGTGATCTGCAGTTCTCTGTTGAATTGCTGCAGCATCAATAAGGAGTTGAATCTGCTCTCGAACCTTAGCTTGACCGATAAATTCACTAAGTGATTGAGGTCTAATCGCGGATTCGAATACTAAATCTGAGGCCTCTGCGTTAGATGCGAATAGTTCCTCACTCATCCTTTGTTACTTTCCTACCAAGAGATAGCGCAGCAAGTGATCGTTTAAGCAGTTCTTGTTCGGACATGCCGCTTGAATCCTTTGAAGCAGATTCGACAGCTGTCTTAGCTTGGCGTTCTGGATAGCCAAGTCCAACAAGAGCATTGATCACAGTTTGGCTGTTAGAAGATGAACGTGAGTTGTCGCCGCTTACTAGTTTTCCGGTAAGAGAGAGCACAATTAGTTTCGCGGTCTTTGGCCCGATACCGGACACAGATCTAAACATGTCGTCATTGGCTGTGCTAACGGCTTCTTCAATACCTGAAACTCCAAGCTGACCTAAAACAGCAAGTGCAGATTTAGGCCCAACACCATTTACCGAACATAACAGTTGAAAAGCTTCTAGTTCATCCAGCGTTTGAAAACCGAAAAGGGTTTCTGAATCCTCTTTGACTATATGAGCAATATTCAGAAATAGTTCTTTACCTATGTTCATTTCCGAACTTGCTTGCAGAGTAAGGCTCACCAAATAGCCAACGCCGTTGACATCCAGCACAATTTGGCCAATAGATGTTCTGGTTACAGTTCCTTTAAGCGAGGCGATCACAGGTAAAGACTAACTTGCGAGCTTCAATGTTTCTTGGATGCTGCTATGGCTGTTCGCCATTTTTGTTGGGCTGAAGTTTCATTTTTGGTCGAGACCGAATCAATTGCCTCGTGTCCACCCCGCCAAGCCGCTGTTATGGCAATTGCCAAAGCGTCTGCCGCATCAGCAGGTTTCGGAATTGTTTTGAGCTTGAGAATGTTCATGACCATGTTTGTAACCTGAGTCTTATTGGCGCGACCACTACCTGTAACCGCCGCTTTGACCTCGGTAGGTGTGTAGAAAGTTACTGGGATGTTTCTCTCGTGACACAGGTAAACAACAACACCTGATATCTGCGCAACACCCATAACGGTGTGCAAGTTTTGTTGAGCAAATACTCGTTCGATGGCAACCTGATTCGGTTTAGTTTCATCAAGCAACTTGGCAACCGATGTTCCTATCAGCGCTATGCGAGCAGTTAGCTCCAAATCTGAAGAGGACTGAATGACGCCAACATCGACAAAGCTAACCTGTCGAGAAGATCGTTTAGAAATCAGTCCGTAACCGCAACGAGTTAAGCCAGGGTCAATTCCTAAAACAATCTGATTCAAATCACTCAGCTTCTATTTGAGCCGCGACTTCAGCTGACATGTCAAAGTTCGAATACACATTCTGAACCTCATCTGAGTCTTCAAGAGCATCAATGAGTGCGATAACTTTTCGTGCAGTCTCAACATCAACCTGAACAGGCATGGATGAAATGAACTCAACATCTGCTGATTCATAGTCAATACCTGAAGA